>DATATI010000050.1 GCA_036268875.1 Polyangia bacterium
TCTCCTGGAAACGGATTTTCTACCAAAAGGCTTCGGCCTGTGATCTAACGGGGCCATGGCGAAGACTGGGCGCCCCAAGGTCGAACTGGTGGTCTCCGACGACGAGCGCGACGAGCTACTGCGCTTGACGAGAAGAGCGCACGTGAATCGGCAGGTCGCGTTTCGCGCACGGCTGGTGCTCGCTTGCGCCGACGAGTCATCGAACACGGAGGTCGCAAAGCATCATCGGACGACGAATCAAACGGTCGGCAAGTGGAGGCGGCGGTTCATCGAGAGGCGACTCGAAGGGTTGTACGACGAGCCGAGGGTTGGCGGTCCGCGCACAATCTCCGACGAGGAGGTCGAGGCAGTGATCGTCAAGACGATGGAGACCACGCCGAAGGGCGAAACCCACTGGAGCACGCGGAAAATGGCCGAGAAGGCCGGGATGAGCCACACGATGATCGGAAGGATCTGGCGCACGTTCGGGCTCAAGCCCCACATCACGCGCTCATTCAAGATGTCGCCGGATCCGCAGCTCGTCGCCAAGGTGCGTGACGTTGTCGGGCTGTACATGAACCCACCGAACAACGCCGTGGTGTTCTCGTTCGACGAGAAATCACAGATTCAGGCGCTTCAACGCGCTCAGCCGATTCTGCCGATGGACATCGGGCAGCCCGAACGACGGACCCATAACTACATCCGGAACGGGACGCTCGACCTATTCGCAGCGCTGAATGTAGCGACCGGCGAGGTGCTCGCTCGGTGCAAGCAGAAACATCGCGCGCTGGATTTCGTGAACTTCCTCCGAGAGATCGACGACAGCGTCGAGCCCGACCTTGAAGTTCACGTCGTGCTCGACAACCTCTCCGCTCACAAGGCACCCGCCGTGCATCGTTGGCTGCTCCGTCATCCGCGCTTTCACTTTCACTTCACTCCGACCTACTCCTCGTGGCTGAACCTGGTCGAGAGATTCTTCGGTCTGCTGACGGAGAAGGCGCTCAGGCGCGGCTCGCACACAAGCCTCCCGCAACTTCGCGAGGCGATCCTCGGGTACGTCGAAGCTCACAATGAGAATGGGAGGCCGTTCAAGTGGACGAAGACTGCCGACGAGATCCTCGACAAGATGCGACGCTTCGGCATCCGCACGCAGCAGGTGCACGGACAGTGACCGGACTTTTGCTAGGAATCACCGATCCAGGGGACTAGCGGGCCGTGGTGTAAGTCGGGGATGACCTGAACACCCGATCAAGATCGACGACGGATATCGAGTTGTGCAGGATGCGAATGTGGCCGTGGAAAGCGGCTGCCCCGAGCTACCGGAAGAGGTGATGGTATGGAGATGGCGTATCGACAGCGGTGGGAGGCGGAAATCGCGGAGATGCGGCGGGTGCTCGCCGGCTTTGCGATGAAGGAAGAGTGCAAGTGGGGTAAGCCTACCTACACGGTGGATGGGAAGAACATCGTCATTATGCAGGGCTTCAAAGAGTACTTCGGGCTGGGCTTCTTTCAGGGCGCCGTGCTGAAGGATCCCAAGAAGGAGCTGGTGCAGCTCGGTCAGGTGCACGCCGGGCGGGTGATGAGATTCACCAGCGTGAAGGACATCACGGCGAAGGCGGCGACCATCAAGGCCTACGTACGCGAGGCCATCGCAGTCGAGAGGGCTGGCCTGCGGATGGAGCAGAAGAAGACCTCAGATCTTCCGGTTCCCGAGGAGCTGACGAAGCGGTTCCGAAAGGACGCGCGTTTCAAGCGAGCCTTCCAGGCGCTGACGCCGGGCCGGCAGAGGAGTTACCTCTACCACTTTGCCGCAGCCAAACAGTCGGCGACGCGGGTGGCACGGATCGAAAAGGCGATGCCGTCGATATTCGAAGGCCGAGGGTTCCTGGAGAGGCGCTAGCCATTCACAGCACGCTGGTGCGTGCGCGGGAGCAGTAGTGCGCGGGTTCTTTCTAAGATTCATCGCGTGAACCTGACCCTGATCGGGGGCGACCTGGCGCGGACAGCATTGCCAGCGCGATCGTGGGCCGGCGTGAACCGGGTGTTTTTGGCGCACGCGACGGCAGCCTTCCCGAATCCATGGCCCGGTTCGACGACGATCTCTGCTGATTTGACCGAGCCGTCCTGATCCACCACGACCCGAATGACGACGGTCTGCTCATCAATTCGATCAGAGTCGGCCTCAGGCGGCCACGGGCATGACCAGCTCTGCCCCTCCAGCGACACGGTGGTGGACAGATCTGGGGCTGAGTCCCGGCCTCCGGCGACCAGTCCGGGTTGGCCGCCGTTCCCTGGATAACTGCCGAAACCGTCTGCTGCCGGCGTTGCAGTTCCCCGGCCGCTCGTTCCTATCACGGGTGTCGCACCGGTCAGATCCAACGGGACGCCGGAACCTACCTCATCTGGAGGGGCCTCTGGTTTTCCAGAAGGCGGTCTCTCGGAAGGCTTTTCCGCTGGTCGCGGCCATCGGTGGCTTCTCGGAACCGCGGCGTGCTTCAGTGTGTCCTCGGGTATCGGTGGCTCCTGCGGAAGCGGGGCCAGCGCAGGTGGCTCCACCAGATCAACGAGAATCTTCGTATCGGGGACCGACGCGCTCCCGTGCAGTTGGCTCACGCCGAGAATTAGCAGTCCATGGGCTGCGACGGCGACGACGACGGCGACCAATTCACGCCGACGCACGCCCACTGAGTCCCTTCGTTCGGCGCTCGATGACATTCTCGCGGCGTCAACGAGACAGCTTCTCGACCTCCGTGCGGCGAAACCCGGCGGGATATCGCTCAACATAGTCTTGCGCCGCTCGCCGCGCGTCGTCGGCGGACCCACCTCGCTGAAAGGCGATGACCAGCAAATAGGCGGCGTCCTCGGCTCTCGGATCACGGGGATGATTCTTGACGAAGCGCGCGAATCCTTCGGCGGCTCGGCGATTGGCGCCGGCATCAAGCAGAGACATCGCCACTCTGAAATCGCCGGCCGGATCTTCCATAGCCGAGGTGCCGGACACTGAAGGCAGTGTCGACCGAGCAGCGGCCCGCCGGCGCGCCGACGGGTGATGAGGTGGATCCGGCGAAGCGGTGAGTGCCGACGACGATTCGGCAGACGCAACGTGCGTATCCCGGATCCATGCTTCTCCCGCGCGAATCGTCATTGCCGGCCTGTCCCTCAGTCGAAGCGCGACGCTTCCTTCCTCTACTGCGACGCGCGTCGTACGGCCGTCCTCCGCGCTTACGGTGAACGTCGTCCCCCGGTCCTCGAGCTCGCCGTCGGGAAGCGCAACGAGGAGACGTCCCTGCCCCGCTGAGTGATCCACGTGGATCCGAAGGGCACCGCGCGAGAGAAAGATCTTCTTACAATCGCCCTCCGTCCGCTCCGTCCACGCGGTCTGGGCTTCGGGACTAATGTCCGCGCTCACCACCTGGAGACTTTGCGGCTCAACCCGTATCCGTGAGGTGACCAACAAACCAGCGACAACTGCAGCAAAGGCCGCAGGAAAGAGCAGCCGGCGGGCGCGAAGTCGGGTCTCGGGGACGAGCAAGGTGCCATCGAACGCGGCCAGCAAGCGGGTCCGCTCGCGCCACGCGCGGAGATCGTTCGAGCCGGGTCGCTCGCCGGACCCTTTGCGGATGGCTTCGGCCAGAGCTTCGAGCGCCCGCACCTCGCGCGCGCACTCCGCGCAGGTCGTCATGTGGCGCGCGAAGCTCGCAAGTTCTGCTCCAGCGAGACGACCGTCGCGTGTCGCCTCGACCTCGAACAACCTCGGGCACCGTGCCAGCGTCATGGCTCGTTGCCATCCTGTAACGCTTGTCGGAGCTCGCGGCGAGCGGCGTGCAGGCGAGTCCATACGGTACCTATCGGTATCCCCAGCGTCGCCGCGATCTCGGGACAGCTCAATCCCTCGACCTCGGCCATCAAGAAGGCGAGTCGCTTGGGCTCGCTGAGCAGACCCAACGCCCGCTCGACTTCGCCGCGCGCCTGCAGGGCGGGCCGCGGATCGAATGACGACGCCGCTGCGCCGCACAGGGCCGACAGAACCTTGAGGAACCGACCGAACGTTTGGCGTCGCCGGCGAACGTAGTGGACTGCTATTCCAACGAGCCATGGGCGGCACGACAGGCGGCCGTCGTAATTCGGCGCGCTTTTGGCGGCGGCGAGAAAGGTCGCGTGCAAGAGATCGTCGACGTCCGGCGCGTCGGAAGTGGCGCCCGCGATGAAACAACGAAGGGCTTCGTGATATCGATCGTAGAGCTCGCCAAGCGCGCTACTTTCGCCAGCCGCGAGCCGGCGCATGATATCGGCGTCCGATGCTGCAACTCCTTCGCGGCTTTGGACGCCGCCCTTGGCCCGCCGACTGATCACAACGTCCCCACCGTAGCGCCGACCGCAAGACCGAAGATCCAGGCCGGCAAACCATGAGTCTCGCCAAACGGGGCGGGACCGATTGGGCCCACTTCGCCGACTTCTCCGTCGACTCCGACGAAGGTACGTACCATCGAGCGAGCGCGAAAGGTCAGACGACCGCCGAGGCGGAGACGGGTCACCAGAACCTCACTGGAGCTCGACTGCATGACGGTGTTCCCCATCGATCCCGATGTGACCTGCACCATGGCGGTCCGCGAGCCTCCGCGCAGGGCCAGCGCAGGCCCTGCAACGAGATCGAAGGCGAGATCGCGAGACCGAAACCGTCGTCCTCCCAGGACGCCGACTTCCAGCGCGCCCATCGGTGCGGGCGCGCTCGCGGTGCCATCGTAGCGGTCGGCCCGCCCGTCAAAGCCTACGAGCCAGCCGGCAATGTCGAGAAGCGACATCGCTCCTGCTCCTGCGGCCTTCTGCCCGTCCCCGACGTGCGCGCTGAGGGTGATCGAGAGCTCGATCCTGAGGCGACTCGGCGGAGTGCCGGGTGGGGACGTCGACGCATTCGCTTCGATGGCCGGTGATACCGCCACGCGAACATCCACTCCTGGCGCCGGTCTTGCTGCCGGGATCGTGGACGCCTCGACGGGTGATTGGATGTCAGGCTCGGAGGCTCTGGGGACAAGGAGAAGGGCTTCGATCGTAGGAACGAGGTCCTCTCGGTGCTTCACGTGTCGGGAGGCAGAGCGCCCATCGGGCAGAGCCACCTCCACCGCGATGGCTCCCTCGACGCTTGTGACATGAACGCGGGCGCACACGTCGAGATCGCTGCGGCCCTCGAACGCACCGCGGACTTCCGTGGTTAGTTCGGGCCAACGTCCGCGAACGACGGGGTCCGCTTCGACGGCGACCGCCGAACAAGCCGGCTTTGCCGCCACGGAAGATGGGGTAGAGAGCATCCCGAGGACGGCTGCGAGACCGGGCAGAATCGTCTGGGCTCTTACTTTCATCCCACGCTCTCGTTCCTATTCGCGCCACACGGCGGATCCCTTCATCGTTACCTCAAGAAAACTTCAAAAAATAGCTTCCACGCCAACGCTCGGGATCGTGAGCGGGCCGAAGTGGCTCGGCGTGCATTGCGTCGTTCCGCCTTGCGGGCCCATCATCCCCTGGCAGTCCATTCCAAGGGTGGTCACCTCGCGGCTCAGCGTGACATTCAGACCCTCGAGGACGAACGCGAGGGAGCGGTTCCGGCCCAATGACCAGCGTTTTTCGAGTCGAACGTCCACCCGGAAAAACGGCGGACCGCGGTGGTCGTTGTATGGGGGAACGGGTACGTTGCCGGAGAGGTCCGAGTAGGGAGCGCCCGTGTAGTAGACGAACCTGGCTCCTGCACGCCATCGGCGACCCAGATCGTACGCAAGGATTGCGTTGAGAATGTGGGTGCGATCGGACTCGCTGGGAACGGTGGCCGCAGCATCGCCGCCGGTGAGGGTCACGAAATGCGCCTCGCGCATCGAGCGCGAGAGTGTGTATGACAGCCAACCGGTCAGGCGCTTCGACAACGGGCGGCGCACCAGCACCTCTAGTCCGTAGGCGTGACCAGTCACGGGCCGCTCGTCCGGACATGTATAAGGAACAGCCGGGGGCAACGCATTGCGGTCCGGGGGCGGCGTGGTGGGCGGCATGATCTGAACGCAATTCGCGGTCAGGTCGGTGAGACCCGACCACAGCGAGAGAAAGCCGGTCGCTATGAAGACCAGATCCGCCGGCAGCATGACCTCTACCCCTTGGCTTGCTTGCACGGCTCTTTGGAGTTTGGTTTCGCCGAACGGGAACCCAGGCACGGACAGGAGCAAGCCAGGAAGCGGGCCGACCCGCAGCGACGGGTACTGGTGCGAGATGCCCACCGTCGAGAGCAAGGCGACCGCTGGTGTGACGCTGACGCGCGCCGAGAGGCGCGGATCGAAGGCAGGGACGGTCGTCCCACGCTGATCACCCGCAGGTGCGCTCGGTCGCGTGGACTGGAAGAAATCGACGCGAGCGCCGGGGACGATTTCAACCCGAGGGGCGACACGCCACACGACATCGACGTGAGCCCCGCCGGTGAAGTTGGTGGGAGGCGGATCGGCGCTGGAAGGGACTGGTGGTTGGATGACACCGCTCTCGTCCGGCATCCCCGCGCCCTGTTCGAAGCTGTACCGGTCGAATCGTGCATCGGCGCCGCCACGAATTCGGAACCAGGCGGAGACCTTCTTGTCGATCTCCAGGCGCACGGCGGTCGACAGATCCGTGATGGTCGCGGGGGGCGCGCCGTCGCTCTCCCCCCCTCCGCCCTGCGCATCGTAGCCGAGAGTCACAGCGGCACGCAGGTGGCCCCCTTCGAGCGCACGGTCGTAGCGCAGATCGATCCGATGAAAGTCGGACCCCAGCTGCTCGATCACCTTGTTGGACTGGGCGGTCCGGGAAGGCGCGCCCGATTGGGCACCTCCACCGTTCGTCTGGGGAACCGTGCCGAGATAGTCATGACTGCCGAACGCGAAGACACCGAGAGAGTCGCTGCCGGTGAAGCGCCAGATTGCGCGAGCCTGATAGTCCCAGTAGCTAAGCTTCACGCTCTGCGTGATCAAGCCGAGGATCGCGCCTGGGTAACCGTATCGTCCGGCGACGAGAACGCTGCCTCGCCCGTCGTCGAGCGGCGTCTCGACGAGCGCGCCCGCGTCGAAGAGACGGAGGTTCGCTTCGCCGTGGGGCTTGGACGCAGGATCTCGCGTCTCACCCGCGACGATCGCGCCCGCGTAGCCGCCGTACGCCGCGGGCGGAGCACCGGGATACAGATCGACGCGATCCACGAGCGCGGGATGGATGACGCCCTCTCCGATCCCGACGTGAAAGAGGAACGGAACGCGAACGCCGTCGATGAAGTACCCGGTGTCGTTCGGCGGGGCGCCTCGGATGTAGAAGTAGGGAAGTCCGCTCACGAGCGGTATGACTCCCGGCAGAGCCTCGATCGCGCGGAACGGATCGCCAAACGCGCCGGGCATCTCGCGAACGTCGGCGGCGGAGAGTGTGGTCTGTCCGATCTCGTGCCGCGTGCCACGGACCGTCACGTCGAGCGGCGTCTCGGGGACCGCTGCCGTTTGCGCCAGGGCCTTCGGCGTCGCAAGTTGGGACGCGACCGGCGTAGACGGCGGACCTGCGGGGGACGGCGACCTCGATGGAGCGGCGGCGCTGGGCTCAGGTGTCCCGGGCGCTGCATCCGGCATTGGCGGAGGCGCACCGTCAGGCGCCGACGCGTCCGATGCTTTGTCCTGGTGGAACTCGACGCGCGCGCGAATCCGCGCGGCCACCGGACTGTCGCCGCGGCGAGCAGGGGCGAATCGCCAGGTCAGCACGGCGCCGCGAGCCTGCTCGGCGAAGGGTTCGGCGCCTTCCAGCACCTGGGCGCCCGAGACCGTTCCATCCTTCTCGACCACCAGTTCGATGAGCACCACAGCGTCGCCGCTCGCGTTGGACGGATACGGAACGTCCGTGCTGCCTGTCGGGGCCGGCGGAATCAGCGGTGGCGCGACCTGGGCGATCGCTGTCGATGACGCCATGAGGATGGCGAACCAGATCGCCGTCGCAAATGGAGCAAGGGTTCCCCGCCCAGTTCGCCGATAGGTCGTTGCGGGCATATCGCGTCTTATTCACGCGGCGACCTCGATTCCTTCATTGAAGGGGACCACGTCAGCATTTGCAGTTCTTGATCTCGTCACAGCAGTTGTCCGGGACTCGTTCCACACCTAAGAACGCAATCTGCTGACAAGTCCCCGTTCTCGAACGGCGAAACATTAGGGAGACGTGTTTTGTGCCCAGAATGGCTGCGCGCGGCACGCAGGCGGCAACCGGCTCAACTTTTTTTCGTCACGGCGCGCCCGCTGAAACGTTCTGGGCAGGTTGGTGCAGGAAAGATTTTGAAAGGTTCCTGGCCAGTCAGCCACCCAGAAACGGAATGGCCGCCTTCCATGACATGCGTCAGCAGAGAGCAACGACCGACCAAGCTTGGCTGGAGGCCTTCCATTCGGGCGACCGCGCCTGCATGGCGGCGCTCTATGAAGAGCAATTCGACGTCATCGATCGGCTGGTGGGCGGGATTCTGTCGGGTGGCGTTCACCGCTTCGGGGTTCAACCTGCGCGAGCTCATCGCCGCCGTCCTGATCTCCGAGGCCTTCTTGTCTCCGTCGGCCCGGTAGACGCCGCCGGCGTCGATTTCTTCGTCCTGCCGGGGAGCCTGGATCGTTCTGGGACCGCCCTACCCCACAACGAGGAGAAATCGATGTCAAAGATGCGATCGACGCTCATGTTGCTGATCCTTGGTACGACCCTGGCCCTGCCTCACTGACTTCCCGCCGCCCATCTCCGTGCAACAGACGACCGCCGACGATCCCTGCCCGGACGCCGGCTCGGCATGCGGGAACACCTACCCGATCGTCTGGTGCAAGGCGGATGGCACGGCCACGATCGTGACGTGCGAAAAGGGTGCCTGGGTGATCAAAGCCAAGAAGTGCCCGTAACCAACATTGTCTCCGCGGGAGAGGTTCACCAACCCTTCCCCGCGGACCCAACGCCGCCCCACACGAAGATCGTCCATTCAAGCGCTCCCTCTCGTCACTGTTCATTCTGGGCTCATGTGCCCAGAATCTGACGTTCGCTGGCGTCTTTGGCGTCAGCACCGCCAGTCTTCGTGGCGGACGGGCAATCGGTTCAGCTGCCGTCGGTGGTGCTGCCAGTGCGGCATCGCGCGGTCCATCATCGCGACGAAGCGCGCGTTGTGGGTTGGCTCGATCAGGTGGGCCAACTCGTGGACCACGATGTACTCCAGGCATTCAGGGGGCTTCTTGGCGAGATCGCTGTTCAGGCTGATGTTGCCCGCGGCGGCGTTGCAGCTGCCCCATTTGGTGCGCATGCGCCTAGCGAGAAAGCGCGCCGCCTTGACGCCCAGGCGAGACTCCCACTTGGCCAGCAAGGATGGCACCGCCTGCTTGACCTGCTGGCGATACCAGTCGTCCATCAGAACCTGCCGCTTGGCGATCGCCGTGTCCGGGCGAACACGAAGGACGAGACGGCTGTGTTTGACCGCGATCGCGGGGGACTGCGGGCGCTCCTCGACGGTCAGCAGGTAACGCTTGCCCCACAGATAGTGGCTTTCGCCGCTGACGTAGGCGCGCGCGGTCTCGCGCTCCTGGGCCTGAAACGCTTTTCGCTGTTGCTTGATCCAGCCAAGCTTGGAGATCGCCAGCACGCGGATCGCCGCCTCGCTCATGCGCGTGGGCGCGGCGATGCGCACGCCCCCCGCGGGCGGGTAGACGCCCAGGTGGACGTTCTTGATGTTCTTGCGCACGACGCGCACGGCGATGTCGCCGAGTTGCAGGTGCGAGACCATCAGTACTCCGACTGCGCCTTGATGATGGGGAACAAGCGTTCGACCTCGGTCTCGTCCTGAAGGACGTTGTAGAGGGCGCGTTTGATCTCCTGTTCCCGCGCCTGCACGCCGCGCCAGCCGTCGGGGCGGGCGTGCTTGACGGCCTCGTCGATCTCCAGGGCCAGCTTCAGAGCCAGGCTATCGGGCGCCGTCGAGCCGGACCACGTGGCCGACTCGTCGTCGGTTATCCTTGGCCTGCCAGCCCTGCCCTTCAGGTTGTTGTACAGCGCGCGCCGGCCCGGCGTATCCAGCGCCGCGGGTGTGTCGGCGGCCTGACCGGCGTCGACTCTCTTCACCAGGTCGGCGATGCGCATCAGATATTCCTCGTACTCGATGGCGCGGGCCTTCCGGGTGGCGATGATCTCGTCCAGCAGCGCGGACATCTTGTCGTAGAAGGCCGGATCGTTCAGGTGCTCTTTCAAGATCATCTTGCGGACGTTGTTCTCGATGGTCTCGGCGACGGCGTTCTTGTTGCCCTTGAGGTCGCCAAGGCGCGTGTCGATGGCGTTGGCCATCCCGGTCTTCACGATCAGCTCCAGCAGGCCCATGCCGTCGAACGGAGACACCTTGCGCGGCTCGTCGGCCCGGATGTACGTGTCGATGAGGTGCCGCATGTCGGCCTCGTACGCCTTCAGATCCAGGCTTTCACCGCTGGCCTTGCGGACGATCTCTCGGATGTTCAGGTATCGCTGCAGGTCGCCCTTGATGCGGGCGACGTCGCCGACGCTGTACCCGGCCGGCTCCAGCTCGTCGGCCAGGTTGGCGTAGGCGCGCACCAGCGCCACGGTCGCCTTGTACAGCGCGGCTCGCTGCGGCTCGCGTTCTTGAAGGTCCGACGGGATCTCGGTGTTGCCGCAGAAGTAATGGATGTGCTCCAGCTCGCCGCGCGGCGGCTCGACGGGCTCGCACAACAGGGCCAGCGCTTCGATGGCGCCGTCCAGGCGCTCGCGCCCCTTGGCCAGGCGATCCTGCATCAAAACCTCGGGCGCGGCGCCGCCGGCGGAGTGATCCAGCTCGGAGGTGTAGACCTGCAGGGCGCCCGTGCCCTTGTCGTTGACCAGGTTCTTGAACAGATCCTTGTAGTCGACGATGTAGCCGAACTCTTTGTCGTCGCCGTCCAGGCGGTTGGTGCGGCAGATGGCCTGGAACAGGCCATGGTCGCGCATCGACTTGTCGATGTACAGGTAGGTGCAGTGGGGCGCGTCGAACCCGGTCAGCAGCTTGTCGACCACCACCAGCAGCTTCATGTTCGCCGGCTCTCTGGTGAAAAGCTGCTTGGCGTTTTCTTCGTACGTCTCGGTCCGCGACAGGGCGGGCCTCGGCTCGATGTCTTTCAGCAGCTCGGTATAGACGCTGAAGACGGTCTGCTTGTCGGACTCGGTGTTGGCGCCCACCTCTTCCTTGGTCATGTCCTGCGCCTGCGGGTCGTATGACGTGACGACGGCGCAGCGGCCGCGAAACGGGGTCTTCTCAAACAGGGTGAAGTACTTGCATGCCTCGTAAATGCTGGAGGCCACCAGGATGGCGTTGCCGCGCTCGCTGCTCAGGCGCGGCTTGACGCTGAAGTCGAAGACGATGTCGGCCACCACGCGCTCCATGCGCGCGCGCGAGCTGAGCACGTGCTGCATGGTGCCCCACTTCTTCTTCAGCTCGTCCTTTTGCCAGTCGTTCAGGCCGCGGGTCTTGGCTTCGAACCAGGCGTCGATCTTTTCCTTGGAACCCAGCACTTGATCGATGTCGCGCGCCTCGTAGACAAGGTCCAGGACCACCTCGTCCTGCACGGCCTCGCTGAATTTGTAGGTGTGAATGTAGCCGCCGAAGAGCTCAAGGCTGGTTTTTTTGTCCTCCTTCAACAGCGGCGTGCCGGTGAAGCCGATGAAGGTGGCGTTCGGCATCATGGCCTTCATCAGCTGGTGCAGCTTGCCGCTCTGGGTGCGGTGGCATTCGTCGACGAAGACGAACACGTCGCCCACCGTCGGGCTGGGCCTGGCCTGCAGGTCCTTGATGAAGGCGTTGACGTCCTTGACGTCGCGGCGCCCGAACTTGTGTACCAGCGAGCACAGCAGGCGCGGCGCTGGTTTCGACAGCTGGGTCATCAGGTCGCGCCCGCTGCTGGTGCGGTAGATGGTCTCGCCCACGTCGCCAAAGACGCGCTCGATCTGCTTGTCCAGCTCGTCGCGGTCCGTGAGGATGACCACCCGGGCGTGCGGGTTGTTCTCCAGAATCCAGCGGGCCAGCAGCACCATGACGATGCTCTTGCCGCTGCCCTGGGTGTGCCAGATGATGCCGCCCTGGCGCTGGCGGATTCTCGCCTGCGCGGCCTTGATGCCGAAGTACTGGTGCACGCGCGGCAGCTTCTTGACGCCGCCGTCGAACAGGACGAAGTCGTGCACCAGCTCCAGCAGGCGATCCTTGGCGCACAGCTTGGTCAGGTACTTGTCCAGCTTGAAGCCGCGATCGTCGTGCTCGTCTTCCTTCCACTTCAGGAAGTACTTCTCCGCCGTGCCGATGGCGCCGTACTGCAGGCCCTGAGAATCACTGCCGGCCAGCACCAGGGCCACGGTGGCGAAGAAGGCGGCGTTGAATTCAGGTTGCTGGTTGGAGAGCAGCTGCCGGATGCCGTCGCCGATGCTGGTGCGGCTGTTCTTCAGTTCCAGCACGCCCAGGGCGATGCCGTTGACGTACAGGACCAGATCGGGCCGGCGCTCGCGGGGGCCGTTCAGGGTCACCTCCTCAGCGACGGCGAAGTCGTTCTTCTCAGGATGGCGCCAGTCGATCAGGTGGACGGTGTCGGTGGCCTTGCCGGCGGCGGTCTTCACCGCCACGCCATAGCGGAGCAGCTCATGCACCGCCTTGTTGTTGCCGTACAGGGCGCGGCTGTGGTTGTTCGCCTCGGTGCGCAGCTTGTGCAGGGCGCCGCTGATCTGCGCCGGCCCGTTGCCCTGGGCGGCCAGCCAGGCGGTCAGCGTGGCCTCCTCGATGTTGCTGTTGCCGGCACGCTCGCTCCAGTCGCCCAGGTACCGATAGCCAAGCTCGTCGCAGAACAGATCGATGACGCGGCTCTGGGTGGCGCGTTCCGGAAGCCCGACGGTCATCTTGTGATCCTCATCGAGTTCAGCAGAAGGACGCGATGCACTGGGTCGGCGACTGGGTCGGCGACTGGGTCGGTCACCGGCGTCTCTACCGGCGTTTCTACCGGCGTTTTGACTTGGACGGTGACTTGGCCGGTGACTTGGCCGGTCACCGACGCTTCTACCGGCGTTTCTGCCGGGAGGGCGATGATCCGGTTCTGGGTGGCGCGCTCGGGAAGGCCGACGGTCATTTCAACATCTCCCAACGGCCGGCCTTGCGTGGCCCGACGAAGCGCAGGCGCCCGTCCTTGACCAACTTGGCGACGGCGCGCTCCACGGCTCGGGTTGACTTGCCGATGGCCAGCGCCAGGTCGGCCATGGTCATGGCGGGCTGGCTGGCCAGCAAGTCCAGAACACGCGCGGGGGTTTTTACCGGCGTTTTTACCGGCGTTTCTACCGGCGTTTCTACCGGCGTTTCTTGGGTAGTTTCTGGGGTAGTCCGCCCGGTTTCTGGGGTAGTGCCCTTCGCGCCTCCCATGGCCGCAGCCAGGTGCCCGGGATTGGCGTGAAAGATCACCATCAGACCGGACATGCTGAGGTCGTAGACGGGCGGCTCGATCCCGTGCTCCCGGCACTCGCGCCTGATCTTCTCGATGCCACGCCCCCACGATTCAATGAACCCGGCCCGAAACAAGGCGTTGGCCACCAGAGGATTGAAGGGCTTTGACGGATGCTTCCCCATCAGCTTCTTCAGGGTCCAGTTGTGCGGCAACTCGCCGGGGTTCCAGAACATGATCTTGTCCTCGTAGACACTGATCTGGATCGGAATGCCGCTGCTGTAGTCTTTGTGAATGACGGCGTTCAGCAGCGCCTCGCGGAGACCGCCGTAGGGAAACAGGTAGCTCTCGATTCGCTGCAGTCCCTCGTAGCTGATGTAGGCCTTCAAGTACTTGCGATCCAGAACCTTCAGCGTTTCCTCGACCTGCTCGAACAGGTTGCCGTGGATTTCGTCCTGGTGGCGAAGATCGTCGTCGGTCACGAAGAAACCAATCTTGATCCAAGCACCGCTCACACGGCTCTCGGGGCGGTCCGAGAACAGCAAGGCGGCTGCCCGCTTCAGATATGGTCCCTCCAACAATTCCAGGTTGTCGAGGACGGCCCGACGCCCGTCCCGGAGAACGCCTTCCGGCATGCGACCGCTCCGCGTCGCGCTCTGCGCGAACAGGCGAAGGGCATCCGCGCTGACATTCTTGAGATGCAGAGTGGGGTCAGGAACCGCGTCCCAGTGCCGGCCTTGCTTACGCAGCAGGAACTGGGCGAGGGCGGCGCCCTTCAGGGCCTGGGTGGTGCTGCCGCTGCGGACGTAGTACTCGCCGCGGTAGCTGATGGGGTTGGGGTAGGGCTCGACGACAATCTCCAGGTACTCGCGCGTGGATTGTTCGCGCAGGTTCACGCCGACCATGATGCCCAGCAGGTCGCGGATCTTGTTAGGCAGATGCTCCAGCAGCTTATCGGCGTTCGGCAGCCCGACGACTTTCCCTTTGTTGTCGCGCCCGACGACCAGCGTGCCACCGTCCGCGTTGGCGAACCCGCAGATCGTCTTGCAGAACTCGTCCCGCCAGGACTCCTTCCATTCGACCCGCTGGCTCTCTTTCATACGAGCCGAATCCTCCCGGTGAGCAGCTCCTGCATCATCCCCGCCTTCACCTGCCGCGCCTTGGCGAGCCTGGCTGCGACGGCGGCGAGCTCGGCGTCCATGTCGGAGAGGACGGCGGCGATGGCGGTTTGTTCGTCGATACTCGGGAGGGAAATCGGAATGTTACCGAGGACGCTCCTGGCAATTCTGTTTCTGGTCGACCCTCCACAGCGCTCATTGACAAATTGCAGCCAAGAATTCGTGCTGAAGACCTGTACCAAGTAGTTTCTATTTGCGAGTTCGGGAAGCGGCCTAAATATTGTGACATCAACGGCGGTAATGACGCGATCGGGGCCTAGATCAGGCAGGATACAAGCGCGGCCCGCTGGCTCGGCTAACCTGCAGATCAGAATGTCCCCGGCGTAGATATCCTTGCATCGGAGAATTTGGGCAGATGCTTCCGAGATAAACTTGCGCTCGGCTTTTTCGACAAATGACCCGACGCCTATGTTCCCCGTCTGAACGAGGCGAACGCCTTGTTCGGTGAGGAATTTGGCCTCGATCCAGTCGCCGTCATCAAAAAGGACCTTAGATCCTCCCGCGAAACTCAGAAGGGAACTGCTTTGCCATGCGCTGCTGAACCCCGGCAGGCGCTTCTGGCCGGTGAGGAGTTCCTGCATGGCGCCTTGTTTGAGGTGGCGTTTCTTGGCGAGGAGTTGCTCCAGGGATTCGATGAGGGCATCCGCATCGCTCAACGCCTCGGCGATGGCTTCCTGCTCGGCTGCCGTGCTTGGAAGTGAAACAAAGCTGTCATAGATTGATGCATTCGATGTATGGCGAACTGTCGAACCGGTGGCAGTCGCTTTCATTCGGGCCGAGTACCCGTCCGAAAGAAAATGCCAATACAAGAATCGAGGCGTCAGACGATCGTTGATCGGAACAATCTTGCCGATCCGCTGATTGTGAAGGATGGGTTCGTCAACGTTCACAAAAGCTGGCTTGCCAAGGAGATCGCACTCTGGCGTTAAATCCGTCATGACGACCAGCAGGTCGCCGCGATGAAAAAGCAGCGAAGAGGAGTAAGTGCCAGCATATCGTTTCGTGTTCCGTTCGTTGAAGTAGAGTCCGCCGTCTAGCTTGAAGTTTCCGGGCGTCAGCAGGATGGGACCCATGTCTGAAAAATGATCGCTGCTGAACGCAAAGCCGCTCTTGATAGCGATGAGTTCCTTGAGCGCTCTGATATCCCAATCCTCCGGAATCACCCCCACCTCCGTCTGCTTGTACCCGCGCTTCACCGCCCCGTCACTCATCGTCGCCGCCATCCAGATCGCCGCTCAGCGCCGACTCCAGCTCTTCAATGCTCGGCAGGTTGGTGTCCAGCGGTTCGGGCAGTGCGCGCACCAGCTGGTACTCGGCGACGCCGATGGGGTTGGCGATGCCGGACAGGGCGTATTCGGCGACCAGCTTGTTCTTGGTCTTGCACAGCAACAGGCCGATGGTGGGCTTGTCGTCGGGGGCCTTCACCTGGGCGTCGACGGCGGCGAGGTAGAAGTTCAGCTGGCCGGCGTGCTCGGGCCTGAAGGCGCCGGCTTTCAGCTCGACCACCACGTGGCACTTGAGGCGCGTGTGATAAAAAAGCAGGTCGACGAAGAACTCGTCGCCTTGCACTTCAAGACGGAATTGCCGGCCGAGAAAAGCGAAGCCGGCGCCCAGTTCCAACAAGAAGCGGGTGATGTGGCGAATGAGAGCGTTCTCGATGTCGCGCTCGTGCGCCTCGTCGCCCAGGCCCAGGAAATCGAGTGGTACGGGTCCTTCAATATCTCGGCGGCCAGCGCAGCGTGGGGCGCGACCAGGCGCTGGCCGAAGTTGGTGATGGCGGCGCCCTGGCGGGCATGCAGGCGGTTCTTGAGGTGCGCCTCCAGCGTGGCGCGGGGCCAGGCGTTGTCCACGGCCTGGGCGGCGTACCATTCGCGGGCAGCGGGATCGGAGACCTTGGTCAACAGGGTGACGATGTGGAACCACGGCAATTGGTCAGCAGACTGCTGACCAATTCGCATCTCTGGACACAGCTGGGCGAAATACCTCATGTATTTCAGGTTCGAGCTGGACAGCCCCTTCATGTCGGGGAAGGCTTCGCGCAGGTCCACGGACAGGCGATCGATGACCTTGGCGCCCCAGCCCTGGCGCTCTTGCCGCTGCAGGATCTCGGTGCCGATGCGGTGGTACAGGGCCACCTGCTCCTGATTGGCCGACAGCACGGCGCGCTGCCGGGCGCCGCGGATCTGCGCCTTGAGATCCGCCAGCCAGTCGGCGTAGTCCGCCGGGTGCGCCAGCAGGTCGCCGCTCACGGCGCGAACCCCATCCTTTCCAGATGTCGGTTCACCTTGGCCTCCAGCTCGGCCACGCGGGTGACCAGCGCCGGCAGCGCCGCCTCGTAGCGCTCGGCCAGCTCTTTCACGCGCGCGGTCAGCGCCTGGCTGACCCGCTCCATCTCGCCGTGAATGTCGCCCTCCAGGGTGCCGAGCCACTTGTCGTCGACGACCAGCGCCTTCACGTCGGCTTCGCCCAGCTGCGGATACTGGGCATACGCCTTGGCGTCCAGCGCGACCTCGGCGTCCTTGAGGCGCGCCTTCAGTGCCGTCTCGTCATTGTTCAGCTTCGCCCATTCGGTCAGGGCGGCGCGCTCGTCCTTGGCGTCGGCGTCGCCGGCGATCTCTTTCAGGCGCGCGGCGACGCTGGCCTTGTTCACCTTCTCCAGCTCGACGAAGGCGCCCTCGTCGCCGCCGTGTTCTTCTTCCAGCTCGCCCAGGCGCGCCGAGACCGTCTCCAGCGCGGCGGCTATCTCGGCGACGCCGGCCTGCTGGTTGGCGAAAAATCGTCCGACCACCAGCGCCTTGGGCACCAGATCGCAGGCCCAGCCCTTGTCCTTCTCTTTGCCCTTTTTATCCTTCTCGATGATCCGGAACGTCTCGGCTTTCCAGCCGTCGGCGGCGATCAGGTAGCAGTCGTCCTGCATGGTCGCCGCCCAGTAATCCATCAGGTGCTGGTAGACGTCGTAGGGATCGATCAGCGGCCGGCCGGCGTAATGCGCCAGCAAGCCTTCGGCCAGATCGGCGATCACCTGCTTGGGATGACAGGCGGACTTCAGCGCCTTCAGGGTCCTGGCGGTCTTCTGCCGCCAGGACGCGAAGTGTTCGTTCATGCCGGCGATGAACGACGCGAACTCCGGGTGGTCATAGATGGTCGATTTGATGGCCGCCTTGTCGACGGCCAGCGTGAGGTAGCCGGCGCGCGCCTTCTTGAACAGGCTATTACGCAGGCCCGGGCAGACGTCCCAGTACCGTTGCAGGGCATCGACGTCGGCGACCGGGATGCCGCCCTGCAGGTGGCCGGCGATGTCCTGGCGATCCTCCGGCGTCTGGCTGTCGATGTACCGGGCCAGGTTCAGGTTGAAGTCGTTCTTCTCGATCTCGTCGATGCCGACCATCCGCGAGTAGCGGGGCAGTGGCGTTTGCTTGTTGAAGGCGTCGACGATCTTGTGAATGTCCTGGGCGCGCAGGCGGTTCTTGGGCCCGTCCTTCATGAAGCCCTGGCTGGCGTCGATCATGAAGATCCCCTTGCGGGTGTGGGCCGCTTCCTTGTCCACCACCACGATGCAGGCCGGGATACCCGTGCCGTAAAACAGATTGGCCGGCAGCCCGATGATCCCCTTGATGTACCCCTTGCGCACCAGCGCGCGGCGGATGTCGCCCTCGGCGTTGCCCCGGAACAGCACCCCGTGCGGCAAAATGCAGGCGCCCTTGCCGGTGCTCTTCAGCGAGCGAACGATGTGCAGCAGGTACGCGTAGTCGCCCTGCTTGCCGGGCGGGACGCCGAACGACTTGAAGCGATCGTGCGGATCGTTCAGGGGATCAAGGCCGGTGCCCCAGCGCTTGTCGGAGAACGGCGGGTTGGCGACGACGTAGTCGAACGTCTTCAGCGCGGGGCCGTCCTTGAATTTCGGATCGACCAGCGTGTTCCCCTGGACCACCAGCGCCGAGGGGTTGTCGTGCAGGATCATGTTCATGCGCGCCAGCGCGCTGGTGGCGGCGTCCTTCTCCTGGCCGTACAGCGTGACCGTGGTGCCGGCTTCGTCGCCGACCTTCAGCAGCAACGACCCGGACCCGCACGTCGGGTCGTACACCGTCGTGGCCTTGGTGATCTTGGCCGTCTTGATGCCCAGGATCTGCGCCATGATCCGGCTGACCTCGGCGGGCGTGTAGAACTGGCCCTTGCTCTTGCCACTCTCGGTGGCGAAGTGGCGCATCAGGTATTCGTAAGCGTCGCCCAGGATGTCGTCGCCGTCGGCGCGGTTCTTCGAAAAATCCAGGGCCGGGTTCTGGAAGATGGCGATCAGGTTGGTGAGGCGTTCCACCCGTTCCTTGCCGTCGCCCAGCTTCGTCGCGTCGTTGAAGTCGGGAAAGTCCGACAGCTTGTTGGCGTTGGCCAGGGGCGCCAGGATCTTCTTGTTGATGACGTCGCCGATGTCGGGCGTCCCCTTGCACGCCACCATGTCCGCAAAGCTGGCGCCGCGCGGGATGGTGATGGGCGCGTACGGCTGGCCGGCGTACTTGTCGCTGATGTACTTGATGAACAGCAGCACCAGGACATAGTCCTTGTACTGACTGGCATCCATCCCACCGCGCAGCTCGTCGCAGCTGGACCACAGGGATGAGTAAAGCTCGGACTTTTTCAGAGCCATGGGGCGGTGGCCGAGTCTATAGCGGCTTGAACGTGGCTGCGCAGTTCCACGCCGATCAGCGTGATGATGAGGCGCCGCCCTTCGACCGTGATCGAGACCTTCTTGGCGTCCTCGCTCCCAAGCAAGCCGGTCGCGTCATGCACCTTGTCGCGGAACAGGAAACCGGCTCTACTTCCGCGCCGTGGCTAGTTTCGACGAGGGCGCCCTGCTGGAAAAATTGCGGCGAATCGAAGCGCTGTACGCAGGCGCGACGACACCGGGCGAGCGGGATGCGGCGGCGAACGCCAGACGCTGGGTGCAGGACCGCCTCCGCCAGCTCGAGCGCGAGGAGCCGGCCGTCGAGTACAAGTTCACGATGGGTGACGCCTGGTCACGCCGCCTCTTTCTCGCCCTGGCGCGCCGCTATGACCTCAAGCCCTATCGGTACCCGCGGCAGCGTCACACGACCGTGATGATCCGCGTGCCGCGCCGGTTCGTGGACGAAACCTTGTGGCCCGAATTCAAGGAGCTCAGCGGTGCGCTGCGCGCCACGCTGGAGGAGGCGACGGAGCGCGCGGTGTCGCGCATCCACGACGACCGGCGTGAGGCCGAGGTCCGCCCCGAACCCGCGCAGCTACCTCCCCGTGTCGACGGCGGGGACCAGGGATAGAAGCCGACGCAGTGGGATCACCGACGCGCCAGCCGCGGAGCGCACTCACGATCCGCGGCTGACCGACTCAATCGCCCTACAAACAGGCGTGGGCCAGCGTGATTCCGTATTTGTCGGCCAGATAGCAGTCCACGTATTCGCGATCGCTGTCCGACAGGGCGCTGCTGTAAATCAAGATCTCGGCGATGTCGCCGTCCAGAAACTCGTTGACCACGGTGGTGCCGATGACGACGTCATTGGGCACGACGTTGTTGTCGTGAGCGGCGTCCTGGGCCTGTTGCTGGCCGTCGACCAGAATGCGGCGGTCGCCATCGGTGTAGCGGGTCATGCCGATGAACGCCTGGCCGGGGATGAAGACCGCGGCCGGCGTATTGAGATCGTTGCCCCACCAATAGTCGACCAGGCCGTAGGCACCTTCGCCACCGTCCAGCGTGCGGAAGCAGTTGGCGGTGTTGCCGCCGGGCACGCCGCCGCACACCAACCCGTTGCGATTGGTGTTGTTCACGGCGGCGACCACGACGACGGTGTACGGGTCATTGCCCGACGGCAACGCGGCGGCGGCCATCGACAGGGCGGCCTGGCCGTCAAAGTGCAGGACCGGCATCCCGTTGACGGCATTGCTGACAAAGCGAGGCGCCTCACTGCCGTTCAGCGGCGCGGCGTCGTGGGCGTTGGACGTCTGATCGAGCCAAGCCGTTATGCCATCGCCGTCGACGGCGCCGCTGACGGTGTCGGCCGACAACCAGGTGGTGAGGCCGGTGACCGTCTGCGGGTCATAAGCGCCCGCGACGCAGACAGTGCCGCGCGCGTGCATGCCGGTGGGGCAGTGGCACTGAACCGCGCCGAAGGTGCTGGATTGGCAGGTGGCCATGGCGTCGCAGCCGCCGTTGTCGACCAGGCAGGGATCGGTGCTGTAGGTGGCGAACTCGATCTTCTCGAAGCCCGTCAGATCGCCCGGGTACTGGTCGGTGCGGTCAGAGCGCTGGGTTTCCAGCTGCTCCAGAAAGTAATACTGGTACGCGCCCGGCGACGACAGCTGCAGCACTTCGGGCAGCCCGCGGGTGGGATTGGGCCACGAACGCTCCCAGAAGGACGACGCGTTCAGCGTCCCCAGAAGGTGCATGTCGGCGCGCGGAACGCCGCCCTCCGCCGGCACCGCGCCGCTGGCGTTTGATCCGTAAACGTTGAAGGTCTTGATCCCGCGCATCCACTCTGAATTGCGGAAATTGCTAAAGTTAATCAGACGTAATTCATTGACTGTCACGGCATCGGCGAAGGTGGTCTCGAACCACTGGGTCAGGCGCGTGCTGGCGGACAGTAGCCCGCCGGCCGACGCGTAATCCTTGCTCCAATCGTGACTGAAGATGAATGAGTGATCGGGCGGCACGCCGCCGGGCGGATCGGTGATGGTGTTGGCGGCCAGCAGGTTGTTCTGACCGGCCTCGCTGCTGGCGGCGGCGCTGACCGGTTTCAGGTAGGTGCTGACCTTGCCGGCCGGGGCCAGGCTGACGTCGCAGCCGTCGGGGATGCTGTCTCCGTCGACGTCGGCGGCGCTGACCACGACCAGGTCCGGATAGTGGGTGGTGCAATAGTTGTCGACGATGTGCACGGTGTGCGTGGCGATGCCCAGGGAGGGCGTGTCCCCGGAGGTGGACGCGCCCAGCGTGACCACCAACGTGTCGCCCGGCTGCACCGACGGATCGATGGCGAAGGTCAGCGTCGTCCACGCGTAGTCGGGGCCGACGAACAGGTCGCCGTCGCTGTTGTTCATCTTCGCGGCGCCGCCCAGCGTGTAGGGCAAGGTGAAGGCGCTGCCGCCCCGGGTGTGCATCACGCTGATCTCCACGGTGCCGGCGTTCTTGTGCGTGTAGCTGTCGGCGCGCAGGAACCCGACCACGTTCGGCGCGGGGCTGGTGATGCACGATTGCCCGTTGCCCTCATAACTCTGGTTGCACAGACAGGCGTTGGTGTTCCCGGACAGCCACTGGCAGTCGGCGTTGGTGTCGCAGCCACCGTGGTTGATGGTGCAGACGCTGATTTCGCAGGTCGTGCCGTCGCCGACGTAGTCGCCGGTGCAGGCGCAGCTGCTCGTGCCGGGTCCGGTCATGGTGCACGCCGCGTTCGCGTCGCAGCCGCCGTTTGCAGTCAAGCAGTTGTTCACCGGCGTGCAGGTGACGCCGTCGCCATCATAGTGCGCGTTGCAGGCGCAGCTGCTCGTGCCGGGTCCGGTCATGGTGCAGGCCGCGTTCGCGTCGCAGCCGCCGTTTGCGGTCAAGCAGCTGTTCACCGGCGTGCAGGTGAGGCCGTCGCCATCAAAGTGCGCGTGGCAAGCGCAGTGGTTGGTGCCGGGTCCGGTCATGGTGCAGGCCGCGTTCGCGTCGCAGCCGCCGTTTGCGGTCAAGCAGCTGTTCACCGGCGTGCAGGTGAGGCCGTCGCCGTCATAGTGCGCATGGCAGGCGCAGCTGTTGGTTCCGGGTCCGGTCATGGTGCAGGCGGCGTTCGCGTCGCAGCCGCCGTTTGCAGTCAAGCAGCTGTTCACCGGCGTGCAGGTGAGGCCGTCGCCGCTGTAACCAGTCTGGCAGGTGCAGCTGTTCGTCCCCGGACCGGTCATGGCGCAGGTGGCCTGGCTGTCGCAGTAGCCATTCCTGATGAGGCAGTTGTTCACCGCCGCGCAGGTCTTCCCGTTGCCGCTGTAGCCGGTGCCGCAGACGCAGGTGCTGGTGCCGGGGCCGATCATCGTGCAGTCGGCGTGGACGTCGCAGGTGCCGTGGTTGGCTGCGCAGTTGTCGATCGGATAACAGGTCTCGCCGTCGCCGTGATAGCCCGGCTGGCAGGTGCACAGGTTGGTCCCCGGACCCGTCATCGTGCAGGTCGCCTGGGCGTCGCAGCCGCCGCTGTTGGTCTGGCAATTGTTGATGGGCGTGCAGGTATTGCCATCGCCTTCGTACCCGGTCTTGCAGCGGCAAGTCGCCACGCCCTGTTGGGGCGAGCACACGGCGTCCATCGCGCAGCCACCGCCGTCGATCGCGCAGGGGTTGAAGGCGTCGGCCACGGCGTCGGCCATGGCGTCGGTCTGGACCTCTGCGTCCGCGTCTGCGTCGGCGCTGTCGACCGCTGCTTCGGGTTTGACTTCGACCTTCACCTCGGCGGGCGCATCGACGTCCGGGCGCAGGTCCGCCCGTAGGTCCAGCGGCGCGGGGGCGTCACTGCTGTCCGTGGTGTCCGCTGCGTCGCTTCGCGCGTCGCCTGCGCCTGTCTGGCCATTGTCACCGCAGGCGGAGAAGCTCGCGATCAGGGGCGCCAGCAGCGCCAGGCGAAGCGGGACCAGTTTCATGGGGACCTCGAAGTGGGGAGAGGGGAAGGTGGGCGTGAATGGCCCGAGGAAGGACTCGGGTCTGGCACGAATCGGAAGACCACCCAAAAAACCTGAGCAGAGGAAGCGTGCGGACTGCGCACGCCCGAGCAACCGGTCGCGACCGGGCCACTCTCGCTCTCTCCGGAACTTCGGCTGCTTCGCCGCCACGTACGCGAGCGCGCGCGGAGCGAGGACCGCCTGACGGCTACATCGGCGGGACGAGGCCGTCCTTGCCGATGGTCAGCCGCTCGGCGCGCAAGCTGCCGTCGGACTGCTTCGAGGCGATGGCGAACAGGTGCACGCCGGGCTTGAGCTCGGATTTGTCTCCGGGCTCGAGCTTCACCACCTTCGCATTGGAAGGAACCAGCACGGTCTGCTCGCCGTCCTTGTACTTGAGCGAGAGCTTGTGCCCGGCAACCTTCGAGACGGTCGCGTTGGTCATCGTGCTCGCCGCTTTCCCGCCGCCGGACTGGTCCATCTTCGAGACGGTGGCGTTTGTCATGGTGCTGCCGGGACGGAGGTCCCAGGGCCGATGCCCCTCGCCGGTGCCGCGCATCGAGTCGGGAAAGATGTGCACCTCGATGGCGCGCAGCGCGCCGTCCTTGCCCGCCACGGCGGTGGTTCCGATGAAGGCTCCGTCCTTCACGTCGGACAGGTCGCCTTTCTCGGCGAGCGCGACCTTGACGTCGTTCGCGAGGGTCAGCTTGGTCGTCTTCCCTTCGCCTGACTTGACGGTGAGCGTGCTCCCGTCGACGGAGACGACCTGGCCGCGGACGTGTTCCGGGGTTGCCGTCTCAGCGATGGCGGCGAAGGACAACAGGCTCGACGCGATGAATGCGATGCGGTTCATAGGTGACCTCCTTGAGCAACCGGACGCTCTGTCATCCGGAGTTACCGGGAGAATTGGGCACGACTGGACTTGGCCGCAAGCCGATGCTCGAAAGATGAGGGTCGCGAGTATAGCCTGCGGATCATGAAGTCGCCGCGGGCCGAGCAGCCTCTCGCCGTCCGGATCACCCACTGGGCGAACGTGCCCCTGCTCGCCGTGATGGCCGCGAGCGGATTGCAGATCCTCGCCGCCTTCCCGGAGATGGGGGCGAAGGGCGCGCCGGCCCGCTGGTACCTCCTCCAGAATTGGACACCTCCCTCGTGGATGCGCGCGGGCGGCTGGCTGGCGGGCGCGCGCCACCTGCACTTCGGGCTGGCGTGGCTCTTCGTCGCCAATGCGCTGGCGTACCTGGTTTGGATGATCGTCACCGGCGAGTGGCGCCGGCGCGCGTTCCAGCCGGGGCGCGACGGCCGCAATGCCCTGCAGACCCTGGCCTGGTACCTGCGCCTGCGCAAAGCGCCGCCCGAGCAAGAGCTCTACAACGGTCTGCAGCGTCTGGCCTATACGCTGGCCATCGTTCTTGGGGCCGTGGAAGTCGTCTCAGGCCTCGCGCTTTACAAGCCGGTCCAGCTCTCGCCCATCGCTGCGCTGTTCGGGGGCTACGACGGAGCCCGCGCCGTCCACCTGCTGGGGCTCGCGGCGCTGCTCGCCTTCACGGTGGGACACCTGGTGCTGGTGCTCCTCCATCCCCGGGCGCTGGCATCGATCTTCACCGGAGGCCGCCGCACATGACGTTTTCAAGACGCACGGTCCTCGGCTTTGCGCTGCTCCCGCTGGCGTGCGACTCGGCGAAGCCACACAGAGGAGTTCTTGGGTTCACGCAGAGGCTGAACGATCGCGTGCAGCGTGGCCTCTTCCGGTCGGGAAAGCTCGCGCCCGAAGAGTCCGCCCGCGCGGTCACGACCGGGGGCGAATTTCCCCTCTACAAAGTTGGTGACGAGTACCCCGACGCGCCCGAGCGCTGGAGGCTGCGCGTGCACGGCCTCGTGGCAAAGCCGCTGGATCTGTCGCTTGCCGATCTGAAGCGGCTGCCGCCGACGCAATTCCGGGTGCGGCACCACTGCGTCGAGGGATGGTCGGCGGTTGCCTCGTGGCGCGGCGTGCGCGTCGGCGAGATTGCCCGGCTGTGTGGCGCCGACCCGCGGGCCAGGTTCGTGGAGTTCCGCAGCTTCGAGCGCGGCCATCCGGCCGAGGATGGTCCGGAGGTTCGCTACTATTCGAGCTGGGATCGCGAGAGCGCCGAGCATCCGCAAACCATTCTCGCCTACGGCCGCAACGGCGCCGCGATGACGTCGGAGGAGGGCGCGCCGCTCCGTCTCTACTCGGCGGTGAAGCTCGGCTACAAGATGGTGAAGTGGGTGGACGAGGTGGTCTTCCAGCCCGTCCGCACGGGCGGGTACTGGGAAGATCTCGGCTACGAATGGTTCGCCGGCGTCTGACCGGCTGACTGGCCCGCTGGCCTTGACGGGGCAGCCCGGCGCTGGGCAGGAGCTGCTTTGGTGCTGTTGCGCTCGACGAATTGGCAGCCAGAAGCCGGGGACATGGCCAAGATGCCACTCCGAAAGCCTCGGGCCTCTCCGAGGCGGCCTTCGAAACTGGCACATGGTGTGCTGGATATGGCCGCCTGTGGATGTTCAACTCACGGGCTTCCTGGTCGTCACCATCGCGGCGCTACCGTACGTGGTTGAGATCCTGACGCAGCTTCCTTTGTTGAACCGGGTGGTGTCGGCGCTGCCGGCCGAAGTGCGCGCTGAGCTGCCGCCGCACCCTCGTCGACCACAGCTCGCCGTCTTCGGCTCAGCCCGCTTCTTTCTTGCGCTGTTCCGCTATGCGCTTCGAAATGACCCGCGCGATTCCGACGATATCATCGCACTCAAGCGCAAGATGCGAGCGAGCGCGATTCGTGAGGCGCTGTTCGGATTGATCTTCATTGTCGCCGTCGTCGTAGCGTGGCGACAAGGTTGGCGGCCACTCAGCGCCAGCGGCGAATGGATCCGTTTGTGAGCGCAAATCTTCCCGCTTCAGGCCGGCAGCGCGAACGAACCTGACTTGACGTCGCCAGCCCGTCGGTACTTCGCCAGGATCACACCGCTCGCCGAAGCGCGGCTCTCGATGAGCTCGAAGCCGGCGCAGGGCGTCCCCTCCGCGAAAAGCCTGCGGCCGCTTCCGAGCGTGACGGGGAAGATCTTCAGCCACAGCTCGTCGACGAGATCGTTCTTGAGCAGGGTCTGGATCAAGGTGCCGCTGCCGTGGACCTGGAGCTCGGGACCGATTGCTTCCTTGAGCTTGCGAAGGGCCTCGATGACGTCCCCCTCGAGGCGAACCGTCTTCCAGTCCTTCGTGAGCGGCCGGTTCGTCGCCACGTACTTCGTGGCGTTGTTGATGACGTCGGCCATGGGATCTTTCACGCGCGGCCAGTGCGACCAGAAGATCTCGTAGGTCCGACGGCCGAGCAGGAGGTCGAACCCGTGGCCCATCTGTTGCGTCATCTCCTGACCGACCGCTTCGTCGAAGTAACCAACGCTCCACCCGCCGCGATGGAATCCTCCGCTCGTGTCCTCTTCCGGCGCCCCGGGCCCCTGCATGACTCCGTCCATCGTCAAGAACGTCAGCACGTTGATCTTGCGCATCGGTCTATCCCCCCTTCGAGGACGCCCCGGGGCCGGAACTGGCCGCGGCAGCGTGCCCTCCAAACTGGCGACGAACGAGCGCGGCGGGAATCGACATGAGCCCCTTTTTTCTCGCGACCACGCACTTTTGTCAGGATCGCCATTGCGATCGCCGGGATCAGCGTCCTTGCCCTCGGCACGAGTATCGTCGTGATTCCCCTGGGATTGGCCGTTCCCGCGATTCGCCCAAGTGATCGCCGACGTCGCCCGCGGAAAAGCTAAATCCACTGTGCCCCACTTCAGTCCGCCCGCCACTCTGATCGGGTGTGCAACGATTTTGCGTGACTTGGCGGCTCGAGCGACTGGCTTTTGCCGCGGTGTCCCTGGTCCTTCTCGGGGGGACTTTTTCCTGCACGGCCGGAATCAAATCGGAGGCTGATGCGGGCCTGCCACCGACGGGGACGGCCGCTGATGGCGGTTCCCAGCCGGCCCCTGACGCCGGTCTCCAGACCGCGACCGACACCGCCGTCGAACGCCCGACTGATCCTGGACCGACCAACTGTCAGAACCTGTGCAAACAGCAGATGACCTGTGCCGGTGGCGCGACGACCAGCCTCAGCGGCACGGTCCACGCCCCGACGCCGGCCAAGCTGGGCACCGCCGATCCGCTGTACAACGTGCTGGTCTATGTGCCCAACGCACCGGTGGCGAAGTTCACGCCCGGCGTCGCCTGCCAGCGCTGCGAGAAGGCGTCCGGGTCGCCGCTGGTCAGCGCCATCACCGGGGCTGACGGCAAGTTTCAACTGCGCAATGTACCCGTCGGCAACAACATCCCGCTGGTCATTCAGGTGGGCCGCTGGCGACGGCAGGTGACGATTCCCGCCGTGGCGGCCTGCACTGACACCGCGCTGCCCGACGAGTTGACCCGCCTGCCGCGCAATCAACAGGAAGGCGACATTCCCGCCATCGCCGTGGCCACCGGCATCTACGATCCGTTCGACTGCACGCTGCGCAAGGTCGGCATCGACGAGGCCGAGTTCACGGTGTCGACCGCGAACGGTCGGGTGAATCTGTGGTCGTATGGCGGTCACGACGTTGCCGGCATGACCACTCCATCGGCGACCGACATGTTCACCGACCCGGCGGCGCTGGCCAAATACGATCTGGTCATCTTGCCCTGCAATGACGGGGACGACAGTGATCCGACTGTGCAGGCCAACCTGGCTGACTATGCCAACAAAGGCGGGCGCATCTTCCTGACCGATCTGTCGAACGCCTGGCTGCACGACGGCAAGAGCTTTGAAAGTGCAGTGACCTGGCTGCCGTTCGAAACCACTCTGGGCTATGACTTCACCGTCACCATCGACGCCACTTTCCCGAAAGGAATGGCGTTCTCTGACTGGATGACCAACGTGGGCGCGGCAAGTCCAATGCCTGGCCAGTTGCCCATTCATGATCCGTACGGTGGCGGCAGCCTGGTGAGCGCGGTGGTGGCTCCGACACAGCGGTGGCTTTACACCTCCGCGCGCCGAGCCACCGTGCAAACGTTCACCTTCAACACGCCGGTGGGAACACCCGACGCGCAACAGTGCGGGCGGGTGGTGTTCAGCCAATTTCACGTCGCCAGCGAAGCCAACGCCGACAACTTCGACACGGGCACCTTTCCCACCTCATGCGACGACCAGCCGATGACCCCGCAAGAAAAGGCGCTGGAATTCATGCTGTTCGATCTGTCGTCGTGCATTCAAGCCGACGCGGCGCCCGTCGTCATCCCGTGACGGCGCTTCGAGGAACGCGCTCAAACCTCGAACGAATCAAAATCAAACACCAAGAGCGCCGGCGTTGGTGACCAGGGTGGCGCCAGCCTGGATCGCCGTTGCGGGAGAAGCCAGGTCACGGCATGTCGGGCGCTTCGGCGCTGCCGCCGGATTCACGGGCTTCTCGCCGGATCTGCATCAAGTGGTCGAGAGCAACGCCCTCCCGCGGTCCGATGGCCGCAAGGCGAGCCCCCAGGCCGGGTTTGGTCTCGTTCGAGGGCACCACCCGCGCCTCGACATCCAGACCGATGGCCCGGGCCTGGACTGGCGCCCGCACTGAGAAGGCGCCGATTTGTCGGGGTTTTTTCTTTTTCTTGGGTTCGATTGACGCGCCGGTGTCTCCTTTTCCCGAGCTCGATCGTCATCAGGTCGGAAGTCGAACAAACCGGCTGTTCCGTCTCGGGATGGCCCTTCGAAGGAGAACGCAGATGAAAGAGTTCATGTTGATTTACAAGGGTGGAGATCCGAAGTGGATGGCGACCGCGACGCCCGCAGAGCGGCAGGCGGTGATGGCGCAATGGGGAACCTGGCTGGGACAGCTGGGCGAAAAGGGCCAGCTGGTCACCGGTGGCTCGCCGCTGGAGTTCACCGGCAAGCGCCTGAAAAAGGACGGTGTCATCACCGACATCGCCGCCTCCGAGGTCAAAGAGCTGGTGTCGGGCTACTCGATCATCAAGGCCGAGAGCTACGACCACGCAGCGACGATCGCCCGCGACTGTCCGATCTTTCGCATCGACAGCGCGGTCGTCGAGATCCGCGCCGTCATCGCCATGTGAACGGCCATGTGAGCGGCCATGTGAGCGGCCATGTGAGCCGTCCGTCGCTAGCGCGCCGATCGATGTTCCAGCAGGCGTTCGACCTGTTCCAGCATCGATCGGTGCTCGTGCGGGGTGCCGCCCAGGCGTTGCGACTGCTCGGCGTAGCGTCGCGCCGCCGGGGCGTCGCCCAGCATCGCTGACAGATGGGCCAGGACCGCCAGCGGAACGTGCGACGCGCGCAGCCGCTCGTCGGTGCGCAGCCGTTCGACGCGCGCCATGGCGCCCCGCGGATCGCCCGCATAGCCGATGGCCACGGCGCGATGAAGTTCCACGATCGGCGAGCCGGTGACGGCCACCAGCTCGTCGTACAGCGCCACGATCGCCGGCCAGTCGGTGGCGGCGAACGTCGGGGCGATGCAGTGCTGCCGGGCGATGCGCGCTTCGATGAGAAAGCGGCCCGACGCGCCCGACGGCGCCGTCGTCGCCAGCGTGATCAGCCGCCCGGCCAGGGCGATGGTCTCCGCGTCCCAGCGCGAGCGATCTTGCCGGTCGATGGGCACGTTGCGGCCGTCGGCGTCGATGCGCGCGCGCGATCGCGCCAGGTGCAGTTGCATCAGCGCCAGTAAGCCCAGCGTGTCGCGGTTGACGACGCGCGGCTCGTCGCAGAGCAGGCGCGCCAGGTGGACGGCTTCATGGCAAAGCGAAAGGTTCATGGGCGCCGCATCGTCCGTTGGCTCGGAGCTGTGAAAGCCTTCGTTGAAAAGCAGGTAAATCACCGTGTGCACGGTGTCCATCACTTGCGGCAAGCGATCCGCCGACGGGAACTCGAACTTGTGTCCCTCGAGGCGCTCGCGGGTGCGCAGCAGGCGTTTTTTGACCGTCGCCTCCGGCAGATACAGCGCCCGGCAGATGGCCGGGATGCTGAACCCGCAGAGCGATCGCAAAATCAGCGGGATGCGGTTCTCGGGCGGCAGCTCGGCGCCGGTGCACATGAAGATCATGCGCAGCTGGTGATCCTTGATGCGCGTCTCGTCGAACTCCTGCTCGACGGTGTATGACCGCGTCCACCCGCTCTCCAGGTGATCGGCGAGATCCGCGGAAAAACGCCGTTGGGTGCGCTGGCCGCGGATGGCGTCGATGGCCTGGTTCTTCGCGGCCGAGATGATCCACCCCGCGGGGTTGGCCGGCACGCCGTCCGCTTGCCAGGCGACCAACGCCTTGCGAAAGGCGTCCTGCAGCACGTCTTCCGCCAGCGCCAGGTTGTGCGTGCCGAACAGACGTACCAGCACGGCCAGGATGCGCGACGCCTGCTGGCTGTACACTTTCTCGACGGTGGCGTCGCTCTCGGTCATGGCCAGAAAGCGAGATACGCCCCGACGCGGTCATCGTCAAGGCTTCGCTTTTGGTCCCCGAAATCGGTCTCCGAACGCTCGCCACCGACAACGCGGTGGTGGCGTTCACGCCGGAGCGGCGTCGAGGCGAGCGCTTATCGAAGTCGCTACGAAGCATTCTTTCCGGCGGGCGCCGGGGAACAGCAAGGCTCGGCGTCGGCCACTTTTCGTCCAAGACACTCCCGCAGGGCTTCCAGCGCCTTCATCACCTTCGGCCGCTCGCTCGCGGAAAGTCCTTGGTAGACGTCGCTCAGCAGGTCGCGCTCGCTGCAACGGAGCGTTTCGAGGGCTCGACGTCCCTTTGCCAGGAGCTTGACGTGAACCACCCGGCCGTCATTCTCACTTCGTGCGCGGGTGATGTAACCGTCCCGCTCCAGCACGCTGGTGTTCCGGCTCATCGTCGAGAGATCCACCCCGAGGGCCGTCGAGAGCGAGCCGATCGACGCCTGGTCCGCGCGGCTGATGGCTTGCAAGGTCCGGTATTGCTCCAGCGTCAAGGTCCCGCAGCAGACCTCCGAGGTCTGCCGGCGGGTGACATCGCGGGCAACTTCGGAAAGCAGCTCAGCGAAGCGATCTTTTTCAGCCATCGGTCGAGCGATTCTAAAGTGCCGCCTTGGCGAATCAAGCGGCGGGCGCGCCCCACCCTTCTTCGGCGATCAAGGTCTTCACGCGTTCGCGTATGTCGTCACGGATCTTCCTGACCAGGGGCATCGGCTTTCCCTTTGGATCTTCCAGCGGCCAATCCGCCCGTCGCAGCCCGGGAACAACCGGGCACTCTTCGCCGCAGCCCATCGTCACCAACAGCTTTGCCGAAGCCGCCAGCTCCTTGGTCAACAGGACCGGCGTGGCCTTGGACAGGTCGATGCCAACCTCTTTCATGGCGTCCAGTACTTCAAGATGGACGCGCGGGCCGGGGGCCGTGCCGGCTGAGACGGCGCTGGCCACATTGGCGTCGGCGAGCGCATTGAACCACGCCGCCGCCATCTGCGATCTACCGGCGTTGTGAATACACGCGAACAGGATCTTGTTCATCTCGTTCCTCGGGTTCGGCGGACGGAGTGACGACGTTGGGAGCAACCTTGGGAAGCGCAGGAACCAACCACCGGAAGATCGCCGTCGCGCAGGCCGCGCCAAGGATCTGAGCGATGATGAATCCCGGAGCGTCCGCCGGCCGGATCCCCGCGAAGGTGTCGCTGGCCGCGCGAGCCAGCGTCACCGCGGGGTTGGCGAAGGAGGTGGACGAGGTGAACCAGTAGGCGGCGGTGATGTAGGCCCCGACGGCGAAGGGCGTGGCCTGCGGGCGCGCGCGGCTGCAGCCCCAGATGACCGAGAGCAGACCGAAAGTGGCGACGAACTCGCTGACCATCTGAGCCAGCCCCGAACGGACGTGGTGCGATGCCGAGAACGTCGGTTCGCCGAACATGGCGTGGGCCACGGCGGCACCCACGAAGGCGCCGACGATCTGGGCCACGATGTGAGGTCCGACGTCCCGCCAGCGCATCCCGCCCTGGGACGCGTCGGCCAGGCTCACAACCGGGTTGAAGTGCGCGCCCGAGATGGATCCAAACGTCAAGATCAACGCCACCAGGCCGGCGCCGGTGGCCAAGGTGTTGGCCAAAAGCGCGATCGCGACGTTCCCGCCAGCCAGCCGCTCGGCCATGATGCCCGAGCCGATCACCACCGCGAGCAGGAACGCAGTGCCAAGCGCCTCTGCGACCAGCCGTCGGCCAAGCGATGATTGATTTGCTATCGGCACGCGACCCGCATCCTAAGAATAGATGCACTATACATGCAAGTGACAAGTCGGCAACGGGTCGGCGGGCATGGGCGTCGCCGGGTTCGTGCGCAGCCGCTCGTACAGCATCACGCCGCTCTTGGGGCAACCACCGCCCGAGCGTCATGGAATCATCTCAGGACATTGAACGCACGTACCGCATACAATGACCACGGATGGCCGACTTATCCGAGTTCGAGCGCGAGTGGACCGAACTGTTGAACGAGGTGCGCGTGGTGCTGCCGGGGGTGCAGCTGCTGTTCGCCTTCCTGCTGACCGCTCCTTTCACCGACAGATTCATGAGCATCACGCCCGCGGTGCACGCGGTCTTTCTCGCCAGTTTCCTGGCCACCACCGGCGCCTGCGCGTTTCTGATCGCGCCCTCGGTCTACCATCGGTGGCACTGGCGGCGCGACGTGGTCGACAAGGAGGAGATGATTCGAACGTGCAACCGACTGGCCATCGTCGGGGTAACGTTGCTGGCGCTGGCAATGACCGCCGCGGTGTTCGTGTTCTCGTCGCTGGTGTTTCCCGGGCCGACGACGACCTTCATTGCCAGCGGCGCCACGCTGATGGGCTTTGGCTGGCTGTGGTTCCTGCTGCCGCTTTCCCGGCGCTGGCGCGACCGCTCACGCCGGGCAGTTGGCCAGAACCGATGACGACCGCCTGCGCCTTTGACGTCGGACCACGTCGGTGAAAGAAACCAAGTCGTCCATGAACCGATCAAGCAAGGGCAAGGGCAAGGGCAATCGCAACCGCGGCAACAAGGACGCCACGAGGGAGGAAGGCGACCAGAAACAGAACGCCGCCGGCCACTCGCACCTCGCCTATCACGAGCCGTCCTTTCTCGACAGCAACGAAGCGCGCCCGCTGCGAATCATGGCCGAATACCTTGATCCGCTGCGCCGCCTGCAAGACGAGCGCGTCCACGACACCGTGGTGTTCTTCGGTTCGGCGCGGCTCACCGAGACGGGACCAATGGGGCTTTACTATCGAGACGCGCGGGAGCTGGCGCGCTGTCTGACGGCTTGGTCGATGACACTGCCGGGGGCGCGACGTTTCGTCGTCTGCTCGGGAGGTGGGGGCGGCATCATGGAAGCAGCCAATCGCGGCGCCGCCGACGCCGGGGGGCGCACCATCGGGTTCAACATCGGATTGCCACACGAGCAACGACCCAATCCCTATGTGCCGCCCGAGTTGAGCTTTGAATTTCACTACTTTTTCATGCGCAAGCTGTGGTTTTCGTACCTGGCGCGCGCCATGGTGGTTTTTCCGGGCGGGTTCGGCACCCTGGACGAGACCTTCGAATTTCTGACTTTGACCCAGACCCGCAAGCTGGAACGAGAGATCCCCATCGTGCTTTACGGATCGGCTTACTGGAACGAGATCGTCAATTTCGATGCGCTGGTGCGCCACGACGTCATCGACAGGGACGATCTCAGACTTTTCTCCTTCGCCGACGATCCGCAGACCGTTCTGTCACTGCTACAAACCAAGCTGCCGGTGAACGTGGAAACCGCCTCACCGGCCTTGGCCAAGTCCCGCATTCCTCGCCCATCGCGACGCTGATCGTGGCACGCGCCGCGCTCGGAGCCGATCGAGAGTGCGGAATCATGGTGGCCGTCAGTCTGTTTTGGACCCACGAACCGTGACCACCGGACACGGCGAATGGCGCAGCACGTGCTCGGCCACGCTTCCCAGCAGCAACCGATTGACGCCGGTTCGACCGTGCGTGCCCATGACGATCAGGTCGGCCTTCGCATCGCGGGCCGCGGCGACGATGGTTTCTCCCGGGATTCTGCCTTGGATCAGAACTTTGACGGTCGCCGGCACATCTAACTTTCGTGCCTGCTCCTGCATCGATCGTTCAAGGTCGAGGATCTCGTCTTTATTGGGCAGGAGGGGATCGACGACCACCTCGAGCACTCCCACGGGAAGGGAGTTAATGACATGCACCATCAAGATTGGCTCACCGCCGGTGGTTTTGTGGAGATCGGCGGCCCACTGCAAGGCGTGAAGCGACGCCCCACCAAAATCGAACGGAATCATGATTCTCGGTTTCATGGTGCCCCTCTGTGTTTGCGTATCGCGCGAAAGAAACCTTCTGCAGGGCCAGGGCCAATCACGGCGCGCTCAGGACGCCGCCGCGCCGAGATTCCCCGCTGCGAGAGCGCAGATTTTGCGACCGCGTCCGTCCGACGCGCAGAAGGTGCCGAGCTCCAAGGAGACCATAACAGCGCTCGAAGACGGCTGGTGAGAACATCGGCACAGGCAATGCAATTATGCGCACCATGATCAATCTACGAAAGATGAACCGTCGGACGATCACCATAACAGCCGCGCTGGCAGCCTTTCTTGTCTCGGCGTGCGCCACCACCACGACGTGGACGGCTCCGCCCGGAGGAAACTGGGTCCGTCCCGGCCACGTGGAATCCGTGCAGGAGATCGTGCAACGAACCGAGGGAAATCCTGCCGGAGGAGCCTTGGCCGGCGCACTGATTGGCGGATTTCTCTTTCACGGACGAGGGCCGGCCCGCCTGTTCGGCATGGCCGGTGGCGCGGCGGTTGGCGCGGCGGCCAGCCAAGGGGGACGCGAGGACCGCACCTATCAAGTGCTGGTGCGGTTCGACGACGACGGAGAATACGGCGTGTTCCTTTATCGTAACTATTCTCCCTTCCAGCCCGGACAATTGGTGGTGCTGACACCGCGCGGACTGGCGCAACGCTGATCTGGCGCAGCGTCGCCAGGCGGCCAAGGCCTATGGTTCGACGTATCGCCACAGTCCCGTCGCCCACATCGAACCGACGAAGATGGTGCGCGTGCCGTCGGAGGTGACGGCGACGCTGTTCGGGCCCCAGACCAGACCGGCGGGCAAGGTCGGTCCTTTCGACCAGTCGGTGCCCGGTTGGGCGGCGGTCTGAAACTGCGGTCCCCCTTCGTTGAGGCCACAGCTGGCGCAGGCCCAGCCCCACATGCCGTAGACCGTCTTCGACGAACCCCAGACGATCGCCACGTTGCCCATCGCCACCCGGGTCCAATGAGCGCCGAGATCCGTGCTGCGATACACGCCGCTACCGGCGGCGGCCTGCCCTCCGCCGATGAACAGCGTTTGGCCCATCTGGTAAAGCTGCGAGCCGCCGTGCGGATGCTGCAGCCCTTCGATGCCGCTCGGCTTTACCCAGGTCGCGCCACCATCGCTGGTCATGATCGCCGAGCCGCCGTCCTGGGCGATGGCGAACCAGGTCTTGCGCGTCGTCGCGGCCGCGCCGGTGTCGACGAAGAAGGGAAACCACGAGATGCCGCCCGTCGGCCATCCGGTGCCCGATGCCAGCGTCCAGGTCTCGCCGCCGTCAGTGGATTCGGCGACCTGGTCTGCTTCGTGAAAGCCGGTGATGAGGTGCGTGGGGTCGTTGGGATCGACGACGATCGAATAAAAGCTGGCGTCGTTCTTCTTGGACAGTGCGCCGGTCAGCCGGAAGGTGAGCCCGCCGTCCGTGGACTTGAAGACCTTCTGGTCGCCGATGACATTGGCCATCCACAGCGTGGCCGGCGTCGTGCCCGCCACGGCCAGCACGTGCCCCAGCGGCAAGTACGGCGGGTTGGGCTGACTGGGCAGCATCGCCCAGGTCTTGCCATAGTCGGTGGACTTCCAGATCGAGCCATAACCGCCGACGTACAGATCGCTCGGGCGGGCCGGATCGGTGACGATGTTGCCGACGCCAAAGCCGCCCGATCCGGTAAACAGCGACGCCGGCATCGCCGGTGAGGTCACGTTCTCCCAGACGCCCGGCGTGCCGGTCGCCGGTTTCAACATCACGTCGGGCTTGCTCTCGGCACCGTCTGCCGCGGCGTCCAGGTTGGCGTTCATGCCCCCGGTTCCCGATGGCGCGCCGCTGGCCGCGCTTTGCCGACCACCGCTGCAGGCCATGGCCAGCGTGACAGTGAGACAGACAATCGACAGCGGTCTCGTCATCGGTCGATTGTAAATCGAAACTCGTTGGCTTTCTGAGCGACGTCTCCGCCACTGATCATACCGATGATGGCGGACCGTGATCCGCTGACGCCAATTTCGGCGATCGGTCTGACCAACTGAGACGTGTTCAGGTGCGAAGGCGCCGAGTTAAAGTTCGCAGATGCGCGCGACGCACGGACCGCGATCGAAACGCTTCTTGATTTTGGTGACGGCAGCGCTGCTAGCGGGTTGCGGCCAGGCGTCACAGAACAGCGGCACGGGCGGCGCCGGCACGGGTGGCGGTGCGGGCGATGCCTCGGCCAGCGGCGATCGTCCCGTCGACAGCGGCGCCGGTGGCGCCGGCGGAACGGCGAGCGGGACGGGCGGCCAGGCCCTGGATGCGGCGCAAGGAGAGGTCGACACCGCTCTTCCCGCCGACGCGAACGGAGCCGACGGGCCGATCGATCAAGCGGCCGGGATGGGCCTTGCCATGGGCGTGCACACGGCGCGCGCGCTCGGGACCAAGGTGGGGGCGCCGAACGGCTACTGGGAATATCTGCCGCCCGGTTACGGCGACGGCGCCCAACGTCCGTTGCTGATCTTCTGGCACGGCAGCGGCGAAAAAGGGGACGGCAGCGCCGCCCAGCTGCCCAGGATCCTCACCCACGGCCCGCCCAAGTTGATCGCGGCGGGGCAGTGGCCGGCCGATCGTCCGTTCATCGTGCTGTCGCCGCAGCACAACCTGCCGGACTGCTTCCAGGCCGGCGACGCCCACCGCGACTTTCTGAACTACGCCGTGGGCGCCTATGACGTCGATCCAGCGCGCGTGTACCAGACCGGCCTCAGCTGCGGCGCGATCGGGACCGAGGACTTCCTCGCCCGCTACGGTCCGTCGCAGCTGGCCGCCGCCGTCCTGATCTCTGGCGACGTCACGCCGATGTGGGACGCCCGCGGCTGCGGCCTGGTGGCCAACCTGGCGCTGTGGACGTTTCACGGCAGCGCCGACACCACCGTCTTGCCCGCCGGCGACAACACCGACATGCCGAAGTTCATCGCCTGCCCGCAGCCTCCGCGCAAGGATGTTCGCTACACCGTCTATCCCGGCGTCGACCACGACGCGTGGACGCAGACCTACGATCTGTCGTCGGGGAACGACATCTACGCCTGGTTGTTGATGCAGAAGCATCCGTGAGGACCGGCTGATCATCGCGCTGTTGCTGCGCCGGCCGCAAAGGTGGCATTGTCGCAGCAAGAAAAGTGCGACCTTCTCGACGATGGCGTTCATTGAGTGTGGTGGCGGCGGCGTTCGCCGTGGCCGGGGCGTGGCCGGCGCGCGCGGACAATGACGCAGCGCCAAAGCCGTTGCGGGTGGTCTCGCCGGGCCAGGTGCTGGCGGTCGAGCTCGACTTCACCTGGAATCGCCGGCCTGTCTATCGAGTGAGCCGCTTCGGCGAGCCGGTCATCACCGACTCGTGGCTGGGGTTCGCGCTGAAGGAGGGCGGTCGGCTGGATCGCGACCTGGCGGTCGTCGACGAAGCCCGGCGCAGCGTCGACCAAACCTGGGAGCAGCCGTGGGGCGAGCGGCGCTTCGTGCGCGATCACTACAACGAGCTGCGCGTGCGGCTGGCAGAGCGCTCGGGCGCGCGGCGCCAGCTGGTGATCGTCTTTCGCGTCTTCGACGACGGCGTGGGGTTTCGTTACGAGTTCCCCGACCAGCCGGCGCTGAAGGACGTGATCATCGACGACGAGCTGACCGAGTTCAGCGTCGCCGCCCCCAGCACCGCCTGGTGGATCCCGGCCGGCCAGCCCACCGATCTGGAGCTGCCGATTCACCAGACGCCGCTCGCCGAGGTCTCGGCCGCGCAAACGCCGCTGACGCTGCGGACGCGCAACGGACTGCACATCGCCCTGCACGAGGCGGCGCTGGTCGACTATGCCGGGATGCGACTGCGCCGCACCGACGAGCAGCACCTGGTGGCCGAGTTGGCGCCTTCGTCGGAGGGGTGGCGCGTGCGCCGGTCGGCGCCCTTCGTGACCCCCTGGCGAACCATCCAGATCGCCGACAGCGCGCCGGCGCTGTACCGGTCATCGGATCTGATCCTGAACCTGAACGAGCCGAACAAGCTCGGTGACGTCTCGTGGGTGAAGCCGGGCAAGTTCATCGGCGTCTGGTGGGAGATGCACCTTGATCACTGGACCTGGGGCACCGGGCCGCGCCACGGCGCCACCACCGCGCACGCCAAGCGCTATATCGACTTCGCGGCCAAGAACGGCTTTGCCGGCGTGCTGGTGGAAGGGTGGAACGTCGGCTGGGACGGCGACTGGCAGGCCAACGGCGACCGCTTTGACTTCACGCGGGCGACGCCCGACTTCGATCTGAAAACCGTGGCGTCGTATGCCCGCTCCAAAGGCGTCACGCTGATCGGCCACCACGAAACCGCCGGCGCCGTCAGCCACTATGAAGACCAATTGGCGGCGGCGCTGGATCTCTATCGCAGCGTCGGCGTCGATTCGGTGAAGACCGGCTATGTCGCCGACGCCAACCAGATCGAGCGGCGCGACGCCGCGGGCGTCGTGCACCACGAATGGCACGATGGCCAGTTCATGGCCCGCCATCACCTGAAGGTGGTCACCGAGGCGGCGCGGCGGCACATCACCATCGATTCGCACGAGCCGATCAAGGACACCGGCCTGCGCCGCACCTACCCGAACTGGCTGTCCCGCGAAGGGGCGCGCGGGATGGAGTGGAACGCCTGGGGCCACCCGGTGAACGATCCCGACCACGAGGCGATGCTGGTCTTCACGCGCATGCTGTCCGGGCCGTTCGACTTCACGCCCGGCATCTTCGTGCTGGATCCCACCCAGCCCGGCTGCCGGGTGAAGAGCACGCTGGCCAAGCAGCTGGCTCTGTACGTGGTGCTGTACAGCCCTCTGCAGATGGCCGCCGATCGCATCGAGAACTACGAAGCCAACCCGCGGCCGTTCCAGTTCATCAAGGACGTCCCCACCGACTGGGCCGAGACGGTGGTGGTGAACGGCGAGATCGGCGATTACGTCACCATCGCCCGCAAGGATCGCCACAGCGAGAACTGGTACCTGGGCGCTATCACGGACGAGGAAGGGCGGGTGCTCTCGGTGCCGCTCGGCTTTCTGACGCCGCAGCGCCGCTACCGCGCGCAGATCTATCGCGACGGCGACGGCGCCCACTGGAAGACGGCGCCGCTGCAGATCGCCATCGAGGACAAAGAGGTCACCAGCGCCGACACGCTGACGCTGCGGCTGGCGGCAGGCGGCGGGCAGGCCATTCGCTTCGTGCCGCTGCCGGCACGGCGCTGACGACCGCCCCTCGCCTCGCGAAGCTTCCCGCGCGCCCCAGCTTACGTATACTGCTGACCGTCGATGGCGACGACCGACGAGATTCTGTGGAACGTGGTGCAGACACACCTCGACGAGGCGGAGTTCCTCTTTCAACAGTGGTCGGCCGCGGCGCAGTCGCCGCGTTTGAGTCTGGTCGATGTTCGCAAGACGATCGAACGGCGGCTGCTGGCTCATCTGGACGGCCTGGCGGTGGGCGGCGCGGCGGTCGCCGAGAAGCTGCTCTGGCCGGTGGTGGCGGCCGACACGGAAGCGCCGGCCTCGACGGTGGCGGCGGCGGCGCTGGCGTTGCTATTGTTGCCCGATCCCCAGACGCCCGAGCGGTTGCTGCAAGCGTTTCGCGCGACGGAAAATGAATCACTGGCCAGAGGGCTGGCCAGGGCTTGCAAGGTCGCGCCCCGGTCCGACATCGACGAGTCCCTGCGGCTGGCGCTGTACGCGACGGATTCGCCGGCGGCGCAGACGGCGCTGCTGGACGTGCTGGCCGCGCGCCGGGTCGATCCGGGCCCGATCCTGGGCGTGCTGCTGACTCATCCCGAGGCCGAGGTGGTGCGGGCGGCGCTTGGCGCGGCGGCGGCGGTCATCGATCGCGATCGCCTGCGGCAACGGCTGGATGACTGCCTGGCCCACGCGGCAGCGCCGGTGCGCGCGGCGGCGGTGCGGACGGGGTTGATCTGGAACCTGTCGACGGCGTGGCGGGCGTGCACCACCGAGGCCCGCGCTGGCTCGCCCGAGGCGATGTTCTTGCTGGCCTTGATCGGCGGCGCGGACGCGGTGGCGCAAATCAGCCCGGCTCTGCAACGTCCCGAACGACGCAAGGCCGCGCTTTTCGCCCTGGGGTTTACCGGCCTCCTCGCCGCGGTTGATGCTTGTCTGCCGTTTCTCGACGACCCCGACGCGGTCGTGGCCCGGCTGGCGGTGGAGGCGATCGCCAGCATCACGGGACTGCCACTTTATGAAAGCGCGTTTGCCCGCGCGTCCGACGACGACGCCGGTGATGACGAGCTGCCGCCGCTGGAAGAAGATCTCCGCATCGACCTCATGCCGCTGCCGCACGACGATCTGCCGCTGCCCGACGGGCCGAAGGTTCGCGACTGGTGGTCAAAACAGCGGTCGTCTTTCGCGACCAACGATCGCTATCTGCGCGGGGCGCCGCTGTCCACCGCGACGGTCAACGACGCGCTGGAGGCGGGTCCTTTGCGCCGGTCGGGAGCCCTGACCTGCGAGATCGCCATCCGCAGCGGCGGTCGCGTGCAACTGGCGGCCCTTCGCCTGGCCCATCGAACGCCCACCCTGCCCGTCGAAGTTTCGCTGCAACGCAAACCGGCCTGGCGCTGACGGCGGAGCCAATGCGACCCGCTGGGATCGCCGGCCTAGTTGATGGCGACCGAGCCGCCCTTGATGCGGTTGACACCGGCGGCGCGAGTCTCGACCTCGATTCCGCGTATCGACACCCGGCCGTTGCGGCGCAGGGTGATGCTGGCTTCTCCGCAGCGCAGAACGATCTCGTCGCGTCCATCAATCTCGACGCGCCGGCCGTCGACGCGCGCTTCGACGTTGGTCGTGGCGGCGGCCACGCCCAGCGGTTGCAACAGCCCCAGTAGCACGGGCGGACGGCGCGGCCGCGGATCGACCAAAAGAACGATCTCCTGCGGCGCGCCGGCTTGCACGGTCAGCCGAACCTGCGCTCCCAAACCAGCGACGCGCGCGTTGACCGGACCGTTCGGGTTGCCGTCGAAGTCGACCAGCGGGCCCTTGTCGTCCCATCCCACCAGCAAGCCGATGCAGACCGATGGGCCGGCCGCGCGCACGGCCGGCCGCCGCGCTGGCGCCAGCTTGGCGACCCGACCCACTGCCGTCTTCCGAGCTCGCGACTTGATCACGCGTTTTTCCTCGGCGACGATGTTGGCGCTTCGTCGGTTCGGTCGCAAGCGTTAACTCGACCGCCAATTGCCGTCGCTGCCTCCATTTGTGGGTGGCCGACGGCTCTTATACAGTCCGCGTCACTCTTGACGTAGACTGGGCGCCCCTCGCCATGTGGCAGATTCAGAACCGCACCCCTTTTGCAGTCGGCCAAGGCTGGATTCGCGATCGGGACGGCGCCGAGACCTGGCTGGTGGTCGTCAAAGCGACGTTCGACATCTTGCCGGATGGATCGACCAAGGTTTCCCCGGCTCAACCGAAGGTGATCTACTCGCCGGTCCATCGGGGCGAGCCGGGCGCCTCCAGCTTGCTCCTGGAAAACGATTTCGTCCTGGGCAAGAAGACCACTGACGTCGTCGTCAATGGAACCGCGCACGCCAAAGGGGGCGCGCCGGTCCGCACCATGGACGTGGCAATCCAGGTCGGCCCGGTCAAGAAGGTGTTGAAGGTGTTCGGCGAGCGGGTCTGGGGGCCGCGCGGAACTTGGCTGTCGCCGCCCGTTCCTTTCGTCAGCATGCCTTTGACCTATGAACGGGCCTTCGGCGGCGTCGACAAGAAATCGGAGCATCCCGAGATCGACTGGTACTGGCCGAATCCCGTCGGCGCCGGCTTTGTCAAATCTCGGTCGCACATCGAGGGCCTGCGGGCGGCCAACGTGGAATATCCGGGCGATCCGATCAAGGACTGGGATTCCAAACCGGCGCCCGCTGGCCTGGGGATCATCAGCAGCCACTGGAAGGAACGCGCGGCGTTCGCCGGAACCTACGACGCCGCCTGGGAGCAAAAGCGGCAGCCGCTGCTGCCAACCGACTTCGACATCCGGCACCTGCAGACGGTGCCCAAGGATCAACAGTCGCCCACGTTCATGCGCGGGGGCGAACCGGTCGCGCTGCTGGGTCTGACACCGTCGGGAACGCTTCGTTTCGCCTTGCCGTCCGTCGATCTGTCGCTGGTGACGCATTTCATGGACGGCGAGCGCCGGGCTCACCAGCCGCCGGCGCTGCACACGGTGATCCTCGAGCCCGATCTGTTGCGCGTGTCGCTGGTGTGGCACAGCGCCGTCGAATGCCATCCCAAGGTTCACAAACTGGAGAAGACCGTCGTCGAACTTCGCAAACCAGTGCAGCGCAGGACGGACGACGTGACTGGCGACGAGGACGACGACGGTGGCGAGGAAGGCGTGGACAATCTCCTTGACCTCATCTAAGGCCATGGCGGAGGTGGTGGTGGGAGGCCTGGGCGCGGCGACGCCCATCGGCCGTACCGCGTGGGCGGCGGCGGCGGCGGTGCGGGCCGGTGTTTCTGCCATGGCCGATCACTCCTTCATGGTCGATTCCGAGGGCAACCCGATGCGCGTGGCCCAGTGTCCTTGGCTGGTCTCGGAGCCGCGCATCGAAGCGCGGATTGCCGACTGCTTGGTCGTCGCCGTGCGCGGGGCGCTGCAGCCGCTGGCTGACGCAGGCCAGACGGTGCGCGGCTTGTTGCCGCTGCTGTTCGTGAATCTTCCGCCGGACCGCCCCGCCCTGCCACCGTCGCTGGTCGCCACCGTGCGGGCGTCGTTGGGCCAGGCGTTGCCGGGGCAGTTCGCGGGCATCGAGATCATGCAAAAGGGGCACGCCGGCGGGCTGGTGGCCTTGGAAGCCGCCGTGCAATCGTTGCGGCTGAATCGCGCCGACGCCTGCATCGTCGCCGGCGCCGACTCTTACATGGATCCCGACATGCTTGAGTGGCTTGAACAGACGGAGCAGCTGCACGGCGCCGGTCCGCGCAACAACGCCTGGGGTTTCATTCCGGGCGAAGGCGCGGGCGCTGTGCTGGTGATGCAACCGGGGGCCGTGCGACGAGCCAAGATGCCGCACCTGGGACGCATCGTGGGCCTCGGTGTCGGGCGCGAGACGAATCTGATCCGCACCGGCACCGTGTGCATCGGCAAGGGCCTGACCACCGCGTTCGTCGACGCGTTCGCGGGTCTGCCGATGGGGGCGCGGGTGACGGACATGTACTGCGACATGAACGGCGAGCCTTATCGCGCCGACGAATTCGGCTTCGCGGTGACCCGCACCCGCGAGCGTTTTATCAGCGCCACGGATTTCGTCGCGCCCGCCGACTGCTGGGGCGACGTCGGTGCCGCGTCGGCGCCGCTGGGGATCGCGCTGGCCTGCATCGCCTCGTTCAAACGGTATGCGAACGGACCGGCGGCGCTGGTGTGGGCCAGCTCGGACGCCGGCGATCGCGGCGCCGCCTTGGTGGCGTCGGCGGGGGAGGCCTAGTCGTGGCAACCGTCAGAGCCAACGGCACCGTCAACGGCCTGGTTCACAAGGGCGATTCGTGGATGTCGACGGCCACCATTCCGGACGTCTGCAAGACGCCGACGCCGGGCGGCCCGGTGCCGATGCCGTATCCGAACATCTCGCAGGCCAGCACGCTGTCGGACGGCACCACCACCGTCAAGGTCGACGGCAACATGGCGGCCATCAAGGGCTCGAAGTTCCCGATGAGCTCGGGCGACGAGCCCGGCACCATCGGCGGCGTCAAGTCGAACACCTTCAAACAGGCCTCGACGTGGATGCTCTACTCGTTCGACATCAAGCTGGACGGCCAGAACGCCTGCCGCTTCAGCGACAAGATGTTTCACAACAACGAGAACACCATCAACGCGATGGGTGTCATCCCGATCATTGTCCAGAGCGAACTGGACAACGTGAAGATGAAGTGCGGGGAGCTGAACACCTACGGCAAGCAGAAGAAGAAGTCGGGGAAAAACAAACGGGACCGCGACCACATCCCGGCGAAGTCCGCGTTGCTGGCCAAGGCGAAGGACATCGCCGGCAAACGCCTCAAGCCTTGTCAGGCCAAAGCGATCGTCAACGGCGCGCTCACGATCGTCATTCCGAAGGCGGCACACCAGCAAGTGAGCCCCACTTATGGACAGTCGGCCGCCGACGCTGAGAAGGACTCCAAGGATCTTGCTGGCAGCGCCAATCGTGACACGAAGGCGATGGAGAAAAAACTCAAGGATTACGATCCTGGCTGCGTGGAAGCGTACAAAGCCGCGGCCAAAAAAATTCGGAAGATAAAGAACCGGCAATACAATGCGTGGCTAAAGAAAATGCTGGCGAGTTGCTAACCGAAAGAGGAGACCCGACCATGGATTCATCAGATTTTGAGCCTTGCCTGGGCAAAACGGACGATGCACCCGAGGTCGTTCAACTGCTCTCAACTCTCGGTGTGACGAAAAAACTCAAACCACCAAAGGGCGGCGAGGATTTGACCGTCGAGCTGAAGAAGGCCGGGGTGGTCCTGGTCTTCGGTCCGCACGACGTGAAGAGCAGCAAGATGAAACTGATCGAGGTTCAGTTCTATTCGGACGCCGAGGAAGGCTACAAAACGTTCGCCGGCAAGCTTCCAGGCGGCCTGACCTTCACCGACAAACAGGACGACGCGCGACGAAAGCTGGGGAAACCCGCCCGCAGCAAGAAAGAGTTTCGTTACGATGCGTGGAAGGCCGGACCACTTGAATTGATTGCGACGTTTTCAAAGAAGGATGGCCGCATCGAACAGGTTCAGCTCGGCCTGCCGCTTTGACCAAGCTCACCCTCTCGGGTCGTTAGAAGATGATGGTGGCGCAGACAAACGGCGACAGTCTCCTCGAATTGCTCGGCTTACGTCCCGAGGATCCGCCGTTGCGGGCGGCCTTGGATGGCCTGGCGCGAGGGATGGAGCCCGAGCTCGATCCCGACGACGAAGAGGTCTTGGTCGACTGGGTGACGGTCAACGAGATCGGGCTCGAGTTTGGTTTCGAGGACGAGGCCTATGTGAGGGCGCTGGACCCGGCGTTGCGGCGCCAGGCGCCGCCGATCTTGTCGCAACTTTACTTCTACGGCGACACGCCGAAGACCCATCCCTTTCCGTATCCGCTGCCGTTCGGCCTGACGTTCGCCGATGACCGCGCGACGGTCCGGCATAAGATGATCGCCTACGAAGACACGCGCCGTTCTTACGTCCGCGACGCCTGGCGATTGCCAAAGTTCGACGTCACTATCGCCTACGTTCAAGCCACCGATCGTTTGGAATCGATCTATTGCCATATTCCGTACACGCCCTGGCCTGACCTGCCGGGAGAGCCCGAACTGGTGGCTCCGTTTACGCCGGAGGCCTTCGCCGATCTGTTCGGGCGGCGCTGGTCAGACACCGAACTTCGCGTGCGCCTGGCGCCGCTTGGCTATGACAAGGCCCTGCCGGAGATTCGCAGTGAGCACGTGGCGGATCTCGGGACCGCGCACGGACTGGAGTTGACCTTCGCGCCAGGGGTGCAGGTCACCGCGTCCGACAAGCGGTACCCGAAGACGCTGGTGTTCGCCGGCGCCACTTTCTACGCCAGCCGCGAGCTGGACGCCCGGCAGTGGGGAGGCGTCCTGCCAGAGGGCCTTTCGTTCTCGGACACCCAGACCGAGCTGCGCGCCAAAATGGGGAAAACCAAGCCGCTGGAAAAAGAAGACGAGGTGCTGAGCGGCCACGCCGCCTGGCGGTTCGAGCGCTACACGGTGAGCGTCCTTTACAGCAATCTCGAGAACCGGATTCTGCGCCTGACGCTGCTGGCGCCGGGATTCTACGAGGCCTTGAGCGCGCCCGACGACGACGACGAATAGTTCGCGGCGGCCTCAGTTCACGCCGATCTTCGAACCCTTGATCACCACGTCGCCGCTGGCGTCGACCTTGACCTTGTTGCCCTTGATGGTGATGTCTCCATTCTTCTTCATGACGATCGAGGCGTCACCGCACTTCAGCGTCAGCTCGTCGCCGGCGTTGATGGTTCCGGTCTTGGCGATCTTGATGACCATGTCGGCGCCGGCCGAGATGGTGATGTTGTTTCCAGCGACCACGCCCATGTCGCCGCCAGCCTTTTCGTTGATGTTGCCGCCGGCGGTGACCGATTTGTTCGCCCCGACGTTCTCGGAGCTGAGGCCGCCGACGTTGACCGTCTTGACCCCGCCGATCTCCTCGGCTTTGAGGCCGCCGATGGTCTCGTTCATCGCCCCACCGACGCTGACCTGATACCCGGCCCCGATCGACAGCGCCTTGGCCGCGCCGACCGATTCGGCCGAGGCGATGGCGATGGTCTCCGTCTGATTGGCGCTGACCGTCAGCGAACGATTCGCGCCCACCGTGATGGTCTGGTTGGCGCCCACCTTCAGGGTCTGGTTGACGCCGATGTCGATGGACTGGTTCAGGCTGACCGTCTCTGACTCGTTCTTCGAGACCGTCTCGGTGCGGTTGCCGCTGACGGTGACGGTCTCATCGATGCCGATGCTCTTGGTCCGGTTGCCGCCGACGCTCAGTGAATCGTCCGCCTTGACCAGGTTGTCCTGGTTCTTCTCGGCCTGGATGTAAAGCTGCTCGTTGCCCTTCTTGTCCTCGAACCTGATCTCGTTGAAGTTGCTGGGCGACCCGCCCAGGCTGCTGCGGCTTTTGATCCCGCTTTGCGTCTTGTTGGCCGGCAGCGCGTAAGGCGGCATGTTGTCGGCGTTGTAGACCCGGCCGGTGATGATCGGTCGGTCGGGATCGCCTTCCAGAAAATCGACGATCACCTCCTGGCCGATGCGCGGGATGTGCACGGCGCCCCAGCTCGGGCCCGCCCAGGCCTGCGACACCCGGACCCAGCACGAACTTTTCTCGTCGCTCTTGCCTTCGCGGTCCCAGTGGAACTGAACCTTCACGCGGCCGTATTTATCGGTCCAGATCTCCTCGCCGCCGGGGCCGACCACCTTCGCCGTCTGGGGTCCGGAGACCGTCGGCTTCGGCGTGATGAGCGGGCTGCGAAAGGGACTCTGCGATTCGATGGCGAAGAAGGTGCACAGAAAATCCTCGCCGGCGTCCTCGCCGCCCGAGGCGTAAGCGTTGGTCGACAGCACATAGGACGCGGCGGTCACCAGGTACTCGCGGTTCTGCTCCTGCGATGGATAGTCGGTCAGCTTGAAGCACGCGCCCGGACGAATGCCGCGCGCGTTGCCACCCGCCGTCACCAGCTCGCTGGACAGTTGTTGTTCAACCAGCCGGCGCGCGACGTAGGCGTCTCGCTGATCGGTTTCGATATAAAGGCCGGGATATTCGTACACCTCGAGCTTGGCGGTCGAACCTGGCTTGGGGCCGCCCAGGGTCGACAGCAGCGGCGCGCGCGGTTTCTCGAAGTCATATTCCTTGGCCGCGAACGTCCCGGGTTCGACCTGCATCCCGATGCTCCACGACGAGATGTGTTCGTGGCTGATGCGATCCGCGCCCGACGAATCACCGCTGAAAAACGGGATCTCCTCGTAACCGGGGACCTTCTCGTGGCTGGGGCCGTCGGCCAGCACCAGGGCGTGTTTCTCCTGTTCGTGCTTGAACCAGTAGAAAATCCCCGCTTGTTCCATCAACCGGCTGACGAAGTTGAAGTCGGTCTCGCGGTACTGCACCAGATACTCAATCGGCTTGTAACTGCCCTGATCCAGGCCGCCGGCGTCGACGTCGCCGGAGAATCCGTGCTCGTCGAAGATCTGCCGGAGAACGTCGACCACGCTCTTGCTTTGAAAGATGCGGTTGTTGGACGAGCGCGACAGCAGCCACAGCCACGGCCGCATCTTGGCGCGATAGCGATAGCTGTCGCCGGTCCACCCCACCAGAGAGAAACGCGCCACCACGCCGTTGAAGAAGCGCGGTGCCTCGTCGCCCATGTCCAGGCTGACGGTCATGCGCTTGCCCACCGCCTGGCTGATGGGCAGGTCGGCCTTCGGGCTCAGGATGTCCACGTCGAATTCGAAGGGCCGGCCAAGAGACTCGCCTCCGGTCAGGCGCTCGAAGACCACCTTCCCTTCACCAACAGGCGCCACCACCTCGACCGACCGAACTTTAGCCATGAACGTTCCTCATGAAGGGCGTTTACCGACCGCCAAACTATCATCAAAATCGATCGGCGTCGTGCCGCCGGCCCGACTGGGAACGGTCGCTTCGTGTGTATAATCCTTCGCCATGGCGGAGTCGTCGAAGCCTGGACCGCTGGGTCGGCACCTGGAGCTTTTTCCCCGCACGCCGGGCACCGTCGGCCGCGCTGATGCTGCCGCGCCCGAAGCCGAACACTGGCTGATCGGCAACACGCCCGGCGCTCTCGGCCGCACGGACTGGGCGGCGCCTGACCACACCGCCGCGCGGTTTCGTTTCCCGCCGCTGGCCTCGCTGAACGTGGGCCACGCCGCCACGTTCAACCTGGCCGTCTTCAAGTTGCACCCGCCGTTTTCGGCGAGGGCCGCGCGCCGGCCGCCCGTGCCCACCGGCCAGCCCGACGCCTTCGAAGGACTCCCCGACAGTGGCCTTGCCCCGTGCGCGACCAGCGAAGAGACGGCGTTCAAACACGCGGTCTATCGGGCGGCCTGCCGATCGGCGGCGCACAAACGAAAGTTTTTTGCCGGGGTCCCCGCCGGAAAGCTGGCCACCGTCGAAGGGAAGTATCAGATGCGGGCCGACGCGGCCGCCGCGGCCAAGAAGCTGCTGGCCGAATTGCACGAGACGCTGAAGAAAGAAAAAGCGAGCAAAGACGCCCACGCCGTCAAAGTCACCAGCATCACCATCACCTCCGGTTACCGCGATCCAAAGAAGGACTTTGGTCTGTGGGACAGTTACTACGCGAACTACTACAACCAGACCAAAGCCATGCGCCAGGCCGCCGAGGGCGGCGAGCACAGCCCGGCGGCGGCGCAGATGCTGGCAAAGTACATTGGCAAGTACAAGGCGGCGCCCGGATACAGCAATCACACGCAGGGGATCGCCTTTGACATCACCACCACCGAGGGCGGCGTCCACTACACCGCCGACAAGAACCAGAACAGCGCTTGGGAGAAAACGTGGCTGCGCAAATGGATGCTGAAGAACGCGATCCGGTTTGGCTTCAAGAAGCTGGAGACCGAAGCCTGGCACTGGGACTACAAACCGTGAAACCCGCGGGGACGATCGCGGCGTTGCTGCTGCTTTGCTTCGGCGGCCTTTCAACCGGCTGTCAGGACGCGCGCGCGCAGATGCCTTCCGCGCGGGGAGACAAGCCGGCGGACTCCGCGCCGCCACCGGCGACCGCGAAGAACGCTGCCGGTTCGCTGACCGATGCCGTGCGCGACGCGGCGGCCGGATCGCCGGTGCTGCTGGTGCTGAGCGACAACGCCGTCGAGGCGCGTTCCGCCGACGGCAAGTTCAAGCGTGTGATCGTGCCGGGGCCCGTGCAGCAAGCGATCTATGATCCGGCGCTGGATTTGCTGTGGGTCCGCCGGCTCAACTCGATCGAAGTTTGGGATCTGCGCCAGCCCAAGCCCAAGGCCGTGCCGGTGATCGCCGCCGTCAGCGAAGAAGGTGAGTTCACCGTCGAGATGAAAGGCAACCGCAGCCTGCGCCTGCCAAGCGCGTGCGTGGTCTCGGGAACGACGCAACTTAAATGGGTCAAGCCACCGTCGGTCGGGCTGCTCGGTTTTGACGAGGGTGAGCCGCCGAAGCCGCGCCTGGTCGGCGGTCCCTGGTTGAACGCGCAATTCGAACGGACCGCCCGCCCGTTGACGATCACGCGGGCCGATCTGCCGGCTTTCGGGACCAAGCCGGTGGTGGATCTGCCCGCCAGTGTCGGCAAATGCGACGAGCCTGGCCAATGTGGAACCGCCGTTCCCTTTGGCGCCACCGGCTGGAACCTGGTCTACGCCGGCGAAAGTCCGGGCGAGGATTGCCGCCACTTTCGTTGTCTGTTGCACGATCCGGCGACCGGAAAATTCGGCAAGCCGCCATTGCCGGCACGCTGGCTGCCCGCCGCCAAGGGCGCCGCGATTGGCGAGTGCGGGCTTTACCGCTTTGATTCGTCGGGAAAATGGTTCGCCATCGGTGGCAAGCTGTGCACGGCCGGCGGCACCTGCGCCGATCTCGGCGACGCCACGCCGCTCGGCTGGATTGACGGCGAGCGCGACATCGGCACCACGGGCTGATCGGTCCCCAAGATTGATCACTTCTTCGAGCACGTTTCGAAAAGTGAACCCGTTACGCGCGGGGACGGGTGCAATTCGATTGAACCGTTGCGGTCGCGCGTTTGCGCTCCTCGGACGCTCTTTGACGGATCCAAAATAGGGCGCTCCCAGGAGCGCAAACGCGCGAAAGCCGCCCTCCAATCTGATTGCTGACCTTCGCCCGCGCGTAAGTGAACAATCTTGAGAGCGGTATCGTTAGCCGCCGTCGTGGGCTTTCTGTAGCTGGACGATGTTCAGCTTCTTCATCTTCATGAGGGCCGCCAAGGTGCGATCGGTCTTGACCGGATCCGAGTCGCCGAGCAGCTCGGGAAGTTGAATCGGCACCACCTGCCAGGACACACCGAACTTGTCTTTCAGCCAGCCGCACTGGTGGGCTTTTTCGTCCCCACCCTCGGAAAGCTTTTCCCAGTAGTGGTCGATCTCCGCCTGCGTCTCGCACATCACCTGAAGCGAGATCGCTTCCGAGAACTTGAATTGCGGCCCCCCGTTCAACGCGGTGATGGGACTGCCGCCCAGATCAAAAGTGATGGTCAGGACTTCACCCGGTTTGTGGCCGTGAATCTCCTGTCCGCTCTTGCTGTAATAAGAGGTGCTCAGGATCCGCGAATTCGGAAAGATCCCGGTATAGAACTTTGCCGCTTCCTCGACTCGACCATCGAACCACAGACATGGAACGATTCTTTTCAGTGTGGCCATGACTTTCTCCTCCTCCCGCTGGATCGTTTCGCCGCGCGCGGCGGCGCGCAACCGTGTCGGGAAAGCTAGGGCGGCGGACGAGCTTTGCCAAGGGCCGGAACGGCACTGGTGCCGCTTCCGGATCGCTTACATTGTTGTCCATGACTGCGGCGCAGACAGTCGGTCGAACGTCGGTGGTGCTGCTGCTGGCGGTGACGGTGCCATTACCGTCAGTGGCCGCAGGTGGCGGCGACGCGCGCCGGCCGCCGTCAGCGGAGCCCTCGCACGCCGATTGGTCGGCGGTGATCGCGCCCAGCGCGGGGCCAGCGCGCGTCGTCGGTGGCGCCGGCGCTGCGTGCATCGCCGGCGCCGTGCCGCTGCCGCTTGATGGCCCGGGCTATGCGGTGGTGGACATGGCGCGCCGCCGCTATTTCGGCCACCCGCGCCTGGTGTCATTCGTCCGCGATCTGGGCGCCACTCTGGAAAACGCCAAGGGCGGCACGATGCTGGTGGGCGATCTGGCTCAGCCTCGCGGCGGCCCGATGTCGTCGGGGCACGTCAGCCACCAGGGTGGGCTGGACGTGGACCTCTCGTATCAATTTGATCGACCCGGTCTGTCTCCGTCGGAACGTGACCTCATCGCCAAAGTGTCGGTCGTCGATCCGACCACCGACCGCACGCTGCCGAACCTGTGGGGACCGCGTCAGGTGGCGCTGGTGCGGCTGGCCGCCAGCGATCCGCGCGTGGCGCGGGTGTTCGTCGCCGCGGCGGTCAAGCGCGAGCTCTGCCGACAGAGCAGCACCGAGGCCCAACGCCGCTGGTTACATCTGGTTCGTCCCTGGCCCGGTCACGAAGACCACTTGCACGTGCGGCTGCATTGTCCGCCCGATTCACCGGCGTGCGTGGAACAGCCGCCGCCACCCGCGGACGATGGTTGCGGCCGCGCCACGTTGATGGCGGCGCTGGCCCGCGATCGCGCCGAGCGCCTGCGCCCGCTGCCCCGGCCCAATCGCCACTTGCCGCCCCGGTGCGCCGCCGTGTTTGAAGAACCGGCCGGAGCGGCGCGGCCGCCTGCCCCCACCGCCGGGCGATGATTACCATCGGTTCATGCACCGACTGAAGGATGGACAAATCACGCTGGCGCTGATTTTGGCGGTCAGCCTGCCCGCCACTTTTTCCGCGCACGCCGCCGAGCCGGAGCGAGCAATCCGCCTGGGCAACCGCACCACCGCCATCGCTTACCAACATCAATTTCACAATGAGGCTCTCAAGGCCTGGCGCCGCCGCGCGCCGCAGGTTCGGCTGACCAGGATCCGCTCGTCGGCGGACGGCCAGCTGCAGTCGGTCCTGTGGTACGCGCCCAAGGTCACTGGTCCAAGGCCGCTGTTGGTCGTACTGCACAGCTGGAGCGCCGACTTCACGCAGAACCTGGACATCCCCTATGCCGAATTCGCCCTGGCCAACGGCTGGGCGATGATTCACCCGGATTTTCGCGGCGGCGACCGACGACCGCAAGCCACGGCGTCGGACCTGGCCAATCAAGATGTCATCGACGCCGTCACCTTCGCCCGTCACCACACCACCGTCGATGACGATCGCATCTACTTGGTCGGCTACTCGGGCGGGGCGATGGAGTCGTTGGTGTTGGCCGGCCAGCATCCCGAACTGTGGGCCGGCGTGGCCGCCTGGGGTGGAATCTATGACGTCGCCGGCTGGTACCACGAGGACCACGGCCGCGACGTGCACTATCGCGGCGAGATCGCGGCGTCGTGTGGCGGCGTTCCCGATGCGGGCACGCCCGCCGAGGCGGAGTGCCGCAAACGCAGCCCGATGTCTTTCCTGGCCCAGGGAGCCGGGCGGGTCCCGGTCTTGATCGCTCACGGCCTGCGCGACTACACCGTGCACCCGCACCACGCGCTGTCGTCGTACAACGCCCTGGCCGATCCGCACGATCGCATCGAGGGCGGCGACGCAAGGACCATCGAGCATCGTCGTCAGATCCCGGCGGATCTGTCCGCATCGTCGTCAGCGCCCCCGTTCGATGAATTATTTCAGCAGGCGGGTGCGCCGCTGCGCCTGGCCCGCCATTCGCGATCGGTGACGCTGTTTCTCTATGACGGGAACCACGACATGGTTTACAACGTCGCCCTCCGCTGGCTGAGCGAACAGCGACGGCCGCATCCCGCGCAGGCCCACGCCGAAACCGAGCGTCAGGCCGCCCGACAGCCGCTCGCGGGAGCTCGGTGGACGGCTCCCGGCCCAGAGGCGCGGGCGGCGCCCGGGCGCAACGATCGGCGCAACTGACGCTGCAAGCGCTGGCCACCCCGGTCTTCAGCCGGGCGGCGCTGCAGAAGAGCCAGCACCGTCTTCTCGTCCGCGCGCAGCGACGCCGCGCCAACCTTCGTTTTTGGCGACGGCCCGTGGCGGAACAGACGCGCCAGTTGACCCTCGCGATAGCAGTCGAGGATCGCCGGATGAATATACGATTTGCGACAGACGGCGACGGTGTTGCCCAGCTGCGCCGCCACCGCGCCGATCGCCGATGCGATGGCTTTGCGCGTGCGCGCTTCCGTGCCAGCGGCGGCGCCGGTCGCCAGGGCGCGCGCCGCCAGGACGGTGCCCGCCCAGGTGCGAAAGTCCTTGGCGGTGAAATCGTCGCCCATCGCCTCGCGGATATAGTCATTGACGTCCGCCGAATCGACAGACTGTCGCCGGCCGCTTTCGTCGATGAACTGAAACAGATCATAACCGGGGATGTCGCGGCACTGTTTGACGATGGAAGCGAGGCGCGGGTCGTGAAGGGTGACCGTGTGTTCCTTGCCGCTTTTCCCGCGAAAATGAAAGCGCAGGTCCGCACCGGTGATGGCGACATGGCGATCCTCCAAAGTGGTCAAGCCGAACGAATGGTTCTGACGCGCGTACTCGTCATTGCCCACCCGGATAAGCGTGGTTTCCAAAAGACGCACCACCGTGGCCAGAACCTTCTCGCGCGCCAGGCTGCGCCGGGCCAGATCGCGGAGCACCCGCGCGCGCAGGCGAGGCAACGCCTTGCCGAAGGCGAGCATGCGATGGAACTTGGTGTCGTCGCGCCGCGCTCGCCAGCGCGGGTGATAGCGATACTGTTTGCGGTGGCGGGCATCGCGGCCGACCGCCTGCAGGTGGCCGTCGGGATCGGAACAGATCCAGACCTCGCGCCAGGCCGGCGGAATCGCCAGCGACCCGATTCGCTGCAGCGTCTTTTCGTCGGTCACCGCTTGACCGTGGCGATGGTAGGAAAATCCATGTCCCGCTGGCTGGCGGGTGATGCCGCCGGCCGCGCCCGCCACGACATGGCGCAACCCAGCGCCGCGAGCCGAAGCCGCCGGACCAAGGACGGGACGCCGTCGGCCCATGCCCGGGCTACAGCTTCACATGGGCGACGTGTCGTTCGTCGTTGTCGGAATCCGGCCGCGTCCCTTTGACATAAGCCTTGGCGCTCTCGAACCAATAGCGAAGACCTTCCCCGCCGGTCATGTCCCAGTACGACGCCTCCGTCGGGTCGACCACCACGATGCACAACGACGGATCGTCCTTGCCCTTGGGAAACCAAACCTTCCACGACTCCGACCACAGTCGATCGATCAATGGACGTTCGGTCTCGATATGAGCCCGACCGGTAACAGAGACAAATCGATGTTTGTCCTGCATCGACACGTTGACTTGCGTGTCGGCCTGGAGATCGTTCACCTTGCCCGAGTCAACGGCGGTGGCGAAGTAGAGCGCGCCGTCACCCCGGTTGTCGGCGATGGCCAGTGGTCGCGCTCGCAGTCCACCCTCGCCCGTTCGGGTCACCAGCATCGCCGTGTGGAAATCGGCGATCAGATCTGTCAGGCGCTGGCGCTTTTCGGATTCCGCGATGGTTGTCGTCATGAACCAATCTTGGTGACCAACCGCCAAACGCCAAGAGGGCCCCTCGCTGTGGGCCTGGCAACGAGAGGCTAGTTCTTGTTGATGTCTTCGCCGGCCTTCTTGGCCTTGACGCCGGCCTTCTCGGCTTCGTTGCCTGACTTTTCCATTTGTTTGGCTTCGTCGCCGCGGGCCTCAGCCGCTTTGTCAACGGCCTTGCCCTTCTTCTTGGCCCGTTTGCCCGCCATTTCCTCGTTCTTGTTGCCGTTCTTCTCGCCTGCTGCCTCCTCCGCCTTTCCTTTCTGTTCCAATCGGGCGCCCTTTGCTTTTTCGGCGTTGGAGGCTTTCTCCTCGGCGTTTCCTTTTCTCTCCAGGCGATTCCCTTCGGCCTCTCCGGCGGTTTGGGCGCTTGCCACATTGCCGATCAGGAGAGCGGTCGCGGCCAGGGTCAGAGAAAGTCGGCGGATCATTCGAATCATGAGCGGTCTCCTTTGGGGGTGAAATTACCCGGGCACTTCGATGAAGCTTCCCGAACATTGGGCCGATTCCGATCGGCGCCAGGGGGGCTGCTTCTTGATTCCTCACAGTCGCTGGTGGGCGGCGTCGAAATGAACGCGCAAGCCGACGGTGGTGTCATAAGCGCTGGCCCACCCCAGGCGCTGGCGCTCGGCGCCGAACACGTCCACGCCGGCCGTCACGAACAGCAAGGGCAGCAACGGCACCGCGAGCTTCCCCGTTCCCCGCAGTTCGTGATCGCGTGACACCGCTGGATCGACAAAGGTGTAGTCCACGGTGCCTTCAATCTTGAGAGCAAAAGGCCCAAAGGTGGTCAGCGCCGTCGGACCGAGAGTGGCGCCGGCTTCCAGGACCGATTGCCAGCGACCGTCGGCTCCGGTGGCCAGCAATTCGCGGCGCGCCCCGCCGCCGCCGCGCACTTGCAGCTTCGGCGTCAAGGTGAAGATCGCCCCTACCGTGCTTTGTGCCTGCAGGTGGTGATAGTCGCGGGTCTGCGTCGCAGTGACATCGGGCCGGGTGAACTCCGATTCCACCCAGACCCGCGCATAGGGATCGGGGACCAGCACCCGTCGAGCGGTTTGCCGATCGACGGGCCGATCGCGCCGATCGCGCAGGCCGCTGTAACTGTAGACGCTGGTGAAGGTGATGAGATCGGCGGTCTCTGCCGAGACCACGGGCATGCCGGTGCCGCTCGCCTGCGTGCGGGCCCACCCGTATTTGAGATCGAGTCGCGAGTCTTCTTGATGGCGCGGCAACCGCAGCTGCAACACCCCGGTGGCTTCGCCCTGAAAAGACGTCTGCTGGGCGCGGGCCAACTGGGCGTCGCCATAAGAAGCGGCATTGCGAATGGTGGTGTCGGATAGGTCGAGATCGAAATCTGACAGGCCGACGATCAACAAGCGGTCATGCGCGGGCGCCCCCAGGCCGCGCCGCACGTCGAACGTCCGAGCGCCAGCGTCAACGGCTTCTTCGCGCAAGAACGCTGCCACGCTGACCCGCAGATCAGGCGCGCCCGGTAGCGGCGACCACTTCAGCGCGCCAGCGGCCACAAGGCCGTCGCCGCCTTCCGTGACGAAGGCGATGGTGGCGACTTTGTACATCCGCGCCTTGTCCAGCGGGCGGCCGTTCACCTCCAGACCGCCGCTGCCCCGGGCCAGGCCCACCAAGGCCGCCTTGGGGTTGGTCAAGGCCGGCGCGAGCGCACTTTCGACGACCGGCCCGGCGACATTGGCGCTGCCAATGATGGCCGGATACGGAAGCGCGTCCTGCAAGTCCGCTTCGCTGATCTGTCCATTGATCGGAAACGGCATCGCGCGCACGGCGCCGGCGTTGAGCACAGCGATCTCGGCCTGCGCCCGCCGACGCATGATCTCCAGCGTCAGCTGGATGAACGCCTCGCGGGTCATGGTGGCGGCGACCGGCTTCGGCGTGATCGGCCGACCATACCGGTCGCAATAGATCTGGATTGGCGCCCGCAACGCCTGTTCCACGTCGGGCTGGTTCGGCGCCACACCAGAGCGCAGCCGTTCGACGGTGAATCCGTCGCCGTCGTCGTCGCTCAGGCGCGCGCCGCCGAGCGGGAGCGCCACCCGGGTCAGTCCCGCCGTTGCCGCCGGCGCACCGACCACCGGCGGCGCACCATCGCGGCGCAAGAGCCGCAACGGATGCACCGTCTCTTCATCCGACAAGCCGCCAGCCAGCAGCAGGTCGGGCGCGCCGGCGGCCGGATCGTCGCCCAGCTGGCGCGCCAAGATCTCGATCGAACCCAGCGCCCGGGCGTCGCGCGGCCCTTGCGTCATCACCAGAACCCGGGTGGCGCCCCGCGCGCGCAGGCGCCGCACCCCCGCGCGGATCGCTGTCGCAGGATCGTCGATGGTCAACCCGCGGCGCGCGGCCACCGCGATCTCGGGCAGGACTTCCGGCGCGATGGTGGCCAGCACGCCGATCTCGGTGCCACCACGGTGGATCATCACATCGGTCCGAAGAAAGGCGCACAACGAACGGGTGCCCGCTTCGCAGTGAAGATTGCTGGCGACGACCGGCACGCCACGAGCATTCAGGGCGGCAATCAAACGGGCCAGCACATCGACGCCCAGGGACAGCTCGTGATGGCCCAGCGCCACCGCGTCGTAGCCCGCACCCGCCAGCAGGTCGGCCACTGTGCGCGCGCCTTCCTGGCCACCGTCCTGCAACAAAGCGCGAGCAAACAAAGCCGGCGCCGCCTCGTTTCCACCCAGCAAAGTGATCACCTGGCGATCGCCGGCCGCGGCGCGTGAGCGAGCGGCGGTCATTGTCCCGACCAGCGCCGCGAAATCCGGGGGCCCGTTCGTTGGTGTTTTCCCATTGCAGCGGGGAGCGGCGAATCGTCCGTCCAAATCGGCGTGATAAAGAACGTCAAGCAACGCGGCCGGTGTCGCAGCCGCAAAAGGCGCCGGCGCGGCGATGGCGACAAGGATCAGCCCAAAGACCGGTCGGGGTCCCATGGGCCGGCAACCTGGGCATTTCTTGGAGAAAGGAAAGGTGCGGCGCTGTTCGCCGGTCCGAGAGCGGCGCGCGGCGGCTCTTCCCTCACGCCGTGACGGACCTAGGTTTCTTTCAATCCAATGATACGCCGGCCGGCCAGGTGACCATGGGCGAACGCACGATCATTTTCGACGTCGATGGAACATTGGTGGACAGCAACGACGCCCATGCCCTGTCGTGGACAGACACCCTGGCTGAGTTCGGCATCAGCAGCGACGTCACGGCGGTGCGCCGATTGATTGGAATGGGCGGCGACAAACTGCTGGCGAAAGTCGCCGGATTGTCCGCGGACAGCGACCTCGGACGCCGCATCGTGGATCGTCGCACGCAATACTTTCGCCAGACTTTCCTGAAGACGGTTCAGGCGTTTCCCTGCACAGGCGCGCTGTTCCGGACTCTGGTTGAAGACGGCGTCAAGATCGGTATCGCCAGCTCCGCTCCGGCCGACGAATTGGCGTCGCTGCTGAGCATCGCCGCAGTGTCGGACCTTATCGAGCAACGCTCGTCGTCGGATGACGTCCAGTCGTCGAAGCCCGATCCCGACGTGGTCAAGGCGGCCCTGCATCGATTACAGGCCCGGCCTCAGGACGCCATCATGGTCGGCGACACCCCCTACGATGTCGAAGCAGCGAAGCAAGCCGGTGTCAGGTCGATCGCCTTTCGCTGCGGCGGCTGGGGCGACAGCGATCTGGCCGGGGCGATCGCCATCTATGACGGCCCAGAGAATATGTTGGCCCATTATCGGCGACGGACCTGGCAATGACTGCCGGTCGCCAGGTCGCAAGCAACACGCGCGATCGGGGACGACGTCCCACCGCCGAACCGACCACGTCACGTCGACGGCAATGTTTCGCGCTTTGAGTTGGCGGCGGCCAGCAGGCTTTTCAAGGCTTGTTCCAAGCCCTGAGCGCTCCTCTCGTCGGAGCTGAGCGCCCCTCCGGTGGCGGGTACCAGCGGACCTTGCGTCGACCGCACGCGGGCCAGTTCCTGTCGCAGATCTTCGATCTCTGCCACCACGGCCGCCAGTTCAGGATCGGCTGGGGCAAGCGCGGCGATCTCCGACTCCAGCCGACCGGTGGCGGTGAGAATGCTTTGCAAGGTCACCGCAGCACCGTAACCACTGTCTGACCCACTGCCAGAGGCGCGAGCCTAGCTGGGATTGACCGACTCGACGGTGGTGTAAATGAATTGACCGGCGAAGGGCTGGGTCACTCCGGGCGCGCCTGGGCAGGTGTAATTGTGGTTCATGATCGTGCTGGTGAAGATCTCCGTGTTGGATCCGCCGTCGGTGATGTAGGTGACGGTGCTGCCGCCCTTGATATCCAGCGTGGCCGAATAGTCGATCTTCATCAGATCGTCTTTGAGGTTTCGATTGTTCAGGAAATACGAATGCGCCGGACTGGACACCCGAATCTCGTAGGTTGGATAGGTGGGATCGAAGCCGGCGTTTGACGCCGTGCCATCCACGCACAACAACGGAGCCGCCGCCTGCATCATCGTGCAGCCAGTGTATGGCCGCGCCTCTACCGGGCCGCAAAAGTGCAGCGCCACTTTGTACGTGACGGTGGGATCGCCGCCAAATTGCAGCGCCATCATCTTCATGCGCGGGCCGTCGGGAACCGTGCAACTGCCAGACATGTCGGCGGTGACACAGGGCTGTTCAAAGATGAACCCGTTTAGCGCCGCCGCCGGACTGCCGGCATCGGCACCACCCGTGTCGGCCGCGGTCTCCGAGGGTGCGTCCCCCGACGAGCTGCCATCGGTGGCCGCGCCTCCCGAACCACCCCCACCCCCGCTCGACGCGCCTCCGCTGCCGCCCGTCCCGGCGCCGTCGCTGCTCCCGCCCGCACCACCGCCGCCCGCGCCGCCGGAGCCGCTGCCGCTGCTGCCGCCCGAGCCATGCCCGGCGTCCGACGTCGTGGACGGTGTGCTGCTGCAAGCAGCGACCAGAGACAAGGACAACGAACAAACCAGCGCACAGCGTTTCGTCATGGGCTCCTCAAAATGAACGATGACGGCGAGGCTACTTCGTCATTGGAGGGCAATGCCAGGGTTTTGCTTGAATCGAGGCGCCGCCGCTGTGCTTGGTCCAACCCTCCGTGCCGGGCGTTCAGGTGGGCAGGCTGGCGGCGGGTTGGCAGTGCTTTTCCAGGACGCGCGCCAGCACGTTCACGTCGATCGGCTTGTAAAGCACGCTGATGTCTTCCTTCACGCCCAGCATCGGATCGTTGGCCGCGGTCATGATCAGCTTGGGGACGGCGTTCAATCGAGGATCGGTCCTGATGGCGCGAAGCAATTCGTGGCCGTTCATCTCTGGCATGAACAGATCGACCAGCACCAATGACGGCGTGACTTGCTGGAGCACTTTCAGGGCCTCCCGGCCGTTGCGTGCCCGCACAACGCTGTATCCCATCTCTTCGATGAGATCTTTGAGCATCAGCCCGAAGGCGTCATCGTCCTCGACTATCAATATCGAGCGGCTTGCCATTGGTATGATTCCTATTTTGCCCACGGAAGGGGCAGGACGCATCCCCCGGCGCGGGCGCTCTCGGGTGCGACACTTGATCGCCGCGGGCCTCGCGGCGGCTCCGCTCCCGTTCGTTCACGACGCTCAGCTGACCGTCGATGAGAGCCAACCGCTTACCGCTTCACCCGCAGCGGAATGTCCACCTTGGCGATCTCCTTGCCGCCGCGTTCGGGGAGGTTGGCCCGGAAGACGATGGTTCCTTTGGTCTGGTCGGCGACTTTTGGAAAATAAAGAAAGCCGGTCACCGAGCCGCCCGCTTCCAGCACGCCCTCCGGGATCGCGTTCCTCAGCATGTCCTCGGTGGGCAAGGGAATCTGCCAGTCCAGGTACTGGGACTCATAAATGTTCGGGTCCAGGGCCCACTGCCCTGCCCATAACGTCAGGTTCGGGTAGTACGGCCGGTACCACGGAGCGAGATCGAAATGGTTGAAACCGAACGCCGGATCGGTGATGACGATCGACCGCCCGGGAGGACCTTTGCTGATCGAGAACGGTGGCAGCGGATTCGTGGCCATTCCGTTTTCGGTCTGCAGCTGGAAATCTTTGTACGCGATGCGAATCGGGCGCTGCCCGGAGTTGTTCACCGTCACCTTGATGGGCGTCATCACCGTCTCCAGTTCGGCGGGGGTGCCTTTCCAGGCATCGCCGTTGACGAAGACCGACACGCCGGCATCCCGTTCGTATGCCACCTTGTTGTCGCCGCGCAATACGGTGGCCCCCGACGCCGGGACCAGCACCTCGTGCGCGCAGCCGCCCAGGGCCGCGCCCGCGGCGAATATCCACACCAGCATCTCGACTGCTTGCTTGCTTGCTCTCATGACGCCACCCCTTTCCCTTTCCTTGAGACGTGACCTCTTGCGGGACCGAAGCTTTTTCTTTGAGGCGGACGAACCCAACTTTCTCTGGACCGCCATGTCCGATGGGTTGAAGGAGGCGGTCAGCGCGGATTCAGCAAGAACGGCCGCTGCTGGCCGTCGAGAGTACCGACGCCGACGATCTGCCCACCATCATTGACGCCGGTTGCTTCCCGCAATTCCCAGCCGGAGGCGGCGTCGATCGTGGCGGTGAGATCCTGCATTCGCCCACCGCTGGTGGCGAACGCCCGTTCATCGAGAGAATCGCCGTCGGCGCGATCGAAGTCGCCCACCACCAACCCTTTGTTGTTGATGGCCAGCGCCTCGCTGTAATCGCCGCCGGTGGTGTCGAGGTCGCGCATGCGGCCGTTCTGATACAGAAACGCGTGCGCCTTCTCGTCGCCGGCCACATAGGCCTGGCCCACCACGGCGCCTGAGTCATTGACGGCATAGGCGCGGCTGTACGATCCCCCCAGCGTTCCCAGGTCCTTCATCGACGAGGCGCCGGCGCTGGCGGTGGTGGTGGTGAAAGCGCGAAACAGACCATCGGCGTTGTATGAATAGCCGACGATCTGCCCAGCATTGTTCACATCGTATGCGCTGCTGTACGGTCCGCCCAGCGTCCCCAGATCGCGCAGGACACCGTCGTGGAAGACAAATGCGTGTTCGTCGCCGGTGCTGATCTTCGATGCACCAACCACGTCGGATGCGTCGTTGATCCCGTAAGCGCTGCCGTATCCACCACCCAGGCTGCCCAGATTCGTCATCGATCCATTTATCAGTAGAAACGGTCGGTAGCTGCCGGTCGACAAGGTGGCGTAGCCGGCGACGGCGCCGGCTCCATTGATGGCGCTGCCCACCGAGATCGTGCCGCCCAGCGTCCCCAGGTCACGCATCACCCCTTGCTGGGCCGCGAAGGCGTGGCGCTGGTTGCCCACCGAGGAGGAGAGGCCGACCGCCTCGCCGCTGGCGCCGACTGCCAGGGCATAGCCGACGGATCCACCGAGCGAGCCAAGATCAACCACTGAATAAGACCCAGCGACGCTGGCGCCCACGGAGGCGTTGGTTCCGCTGGCTGCCGTGGCCGCGGCGGTGGTTTCGTCAAGCGGGCTCGGCGGCGGTGCAGCCGACGGCTCCTCGCCTCCGCAGCCGACGATCAAACCCGAACAGACAACGATCGTGATGACACCCAAGCCGCTTGTCCGTTGCATGACCATGCCCCCTTTCTCGCCGCCCTGCCGGCGCCCACCTGGCGCTCCTGATTTTTAATTTAGAGACGCGTGCCGGTCTGTCGACGTCTTGACAGCGCGGCAAGCGCTTGGGCGCCCGCTTAGGGCTTGAAGCCGTGGAGGGGAATGACTCCGTTACACGCGCGAGGCGGTGATGGTGTGTCCGAACGCCAGCTTCCAGGCTGACAACAATAGGGGACCACCCCTAGGCAACACCCGGCGGTCCGGGCGGGTCGAACCCGTCAGCGGCTGGGAGTGGTCTTGCAAGTTCATTCGGGTGCGTGGCTCCGGCGGCCTCGTTGCCTGCGCGAAGAGCAAAAGCCGGCCGGTTTTTTGTGCCTTGCTGATCGGGCTGACGGCGACGACTGCCGCCCGCGCGCAGCCCGCGCCCCCGGACGAGCCACCGCCAGCCGCGCTGTCCAAGCCGCCGCGGCTGCTTCACTTCGTGCAGGCGACCCCGCCGGCGTCGCTGGGCGGCCTCACCGAGGCGGAGGTGGTCTTGACCATCGACGTTGATGAAGCGGGCCAGGTGACGGCGGTGGCGGTGGCGCAATCGGCGGGCGGGCCGACCGGCCCCGAGCTCGATCGCGCGGCCGTCGATGCCGCGCGCCAGTTCGTGTTCGAGCCGGGCGAGGCCAGCGGGCAACCGGTTCCGGTTCGTATCACCTATCGCTATCGCTTCGTTCTCAAGCCGCCACCGCCCCCGCCGCCTGCGCCGTCGGTGGCGGCCAACGCCACGGCCGGACCGACGGTGCCGCTGGCCGGCTTGGTCTTGCGGCGGGGTGATCGCACCCCGGTCCCGGGTGTCAGCGTGACCGTCCCGCTCGCGCCCGGCGACCAGCGCCGAGCCGTGACCGATCAAAGCGGACATTTTTCCTTCGAGGCGCTCCCCGTCGGAACCCACCCGCTCACCCTGCGCGGCAGCGCCATCGCCGCCGTCGACATCAGCGTGACGTTGCACGAGGGCAAGAGCCTGGAGCTCACCACCTTCGTCGACGTCAAGGAGCGCTATGCCTCGACCGTGCGCGGGCGGCGCGTGGTCGTCGAGGCGGTCGAGCACACGCTGGTCACCGAAGAAATTCGGCGCATTCCCGGCACGCAGGGCGACACGCTCAAGGCGGTGCAGAATCTGCCCGGGGTTTCACGGGCGCCGTTCGGGATCGGCCTCTTGCCGGTCTGGGGCTCGGCGCCCGAGGACACGCGCGTCTATGTCGACGGCGTGAATATTCCCCTGCTGTATCACTTTGGCGGCCTGCGCTCGACGGTCAACAGCGGGATGGTGCAGTCGCTGACGTTCGTGCCGGGTGCCTACCAGGCGGACCACGGCCTTGGGCTGGGCGGCGTCGTCGAGGTCGAGACCCGGCACCCGCGCAGCGACGGGCTGCACGGTTATGCAGCCATGGATTTGCTGGACGGTTCGCTGATGCTGGAGGGACCGCTGACCAGGTCGCTGTCCTTCGCGGTGGCCGGGCGGCGCAGCTGGATCGACGCCACTCTTCCGCTGTTCACCACCAGCTCGTTGCAGCTGACGCCGGTCTATTACGACTATCAGGCGCGTCTGTCCTGGCGCCCGACCCCGCGCGATGATCTGGATGTCTTCTTCCTGGGCTCTGACGATCGCTTGAAACTGGTGGCCACGGTCAAAGACGACGCCCTGACCGCCGCCGTCGACTCGCACACCTACTTTCATCGCGCCATCGCCAGCTGGGCGCACCGCTTCGCGCGCGGGGCCACCCTGTCGATCACCTCTTCGCTGGGCTACGACGCTCCGTTCGGCCTGGGCGTGCAATTCGGCACCGTGCCCACGTCGGTCGATCAGCACGCCCTTGCCTATGCAACGCGCGCCGTGGCGCGCTGGCCGCTGCTGCCGTCGCTGCGCCTGGACGGTGGCGTCGACTTCGAAGGAAACCGCTTCGTCCTTGATCGCGCGGGCTCGCCCAGCGCCGTGGTCGATCCGGTCAGCGGTCTGGGCAGCAGCGGCGTCGGCGCCAGCGGCGGCTTTGGCGGATCGGCCAGCGGCTTCGCCATCGACCACCTCACCCTGTACACCAACAACGTGGCGCCCTTCGCCGCCGCCAACTGGTCGGGCTCGCTGTTTGGCCGACCGTTCACGGTGACGCCGCAATTCAGGCTGCAGGTGATCAGCGCTGCGGGCTATGCCGGCTCGGACAGCGCCTTCGCGCACACCTTCGTCTCGCCCGAGCCGCGCCTCGACCTGCGGCTGCAAACCACCGCGCGCCTGGCGATCAAGGCGGCGGTCGGTTTCTATTCGCAACCGCCCGCCCCGTCGTCCTACTCGCGCGACTTCGGAAACCCGGACCTCAAATCCGAACGCGACATCCAGGTTGTAGTGGGCGCCGAGGCCGAGCTGATCGCGGCGCTGCACGTTCAAGTCGACGGCTTCTACAAAGATCTGCGCGACCTGGTGGTGCCCGGCGTCGTCCCCGGCGGCCCGCTGCTGGTCAACGACGGCCAAGGTCGCGCCTACGGTGGCGAGCTGCTGCTGCGCCAGCAACTCGCGCGCAGTTTTTACGGGTGGGCGTCCTACACCTTGTCCCGCAGCGAGCGAAGAGATCACCCCGGCGAAGGCTGGCATCCATTCCAGTTCGACCAGACCCACATCCTGACCCTGCTGCTCAGCTGGGTGCTGCCGCGCGGATTTCAGGTGGGCGCGCGCTATCGCTATGTCACCGGCAATCCCTCGACGCCGATCCTGGGCGCGTACTACGACGCCGCCGCCGATCGGTACGCGCCGATCACGGGGACCCCATACAGCAGCCGCCTGCCCGCCTTCAACGAGCTGGATCTGCGCGCCGACAAGATCTTCACCTTCGATCGCTGGCGTTTTTCGGCCTTCATTGACGTTCAGAACGTTTTCCGTGCCGACAACCCGGAAGCAGTGGGCTACAATTTCGACTACCGCGTTCCACACCCGATCACCGGGCTGCCTCTGCTGCCGGTGCTCGGCATTCGGGGAGACTTCTGATGGGACGCGCGTTGATCATGTTTTCTGTTTGTTTGTATTTTCTCGGTTGTCAGAGTTTTCCCGATCCACCGGTGAGCTTTCTCTCTGGGCTGCGCGTGCTGGGTGTCCGCGCCGATCCGCCGCAGGTGGCGATCGGTGAAGGAGGCATCGTGAAGGTGCTGACCGTCGACACCACCGGCGAAATGGCCGCCGCCAGTTGGAGCCGGTGCCTGCGGGCGCCGCTGGCGGGCGACGCGGTCAACCCCGACTGTGTGACCCAGCCGAGCGCCGCCTTCTTGCAACCGATCGGCGATGGCCTGAGCGTCACGACCACGATGCCAGCGGACGCGCCGGCCGCCGCCGGACAGCCCGATGCAACCGGTGGCGTTTATTCTCCCTTGGTGGCGCGGGTCACCGACCCGACCGACACTGTGCTGGCAGTCTATCGCTGGCGGCTGCGCACCGACGACAGCACGCCGGCCAACGCCAATCCCAGCATCGCCAGCCTGTACGCGCTGGACGCCAGCGGCGCCCCTTCGCCTCTGGACGAAGCAACGCCGCCGGTGGTTCAGGCGGGCGATGTTTTGACCCTGGGGGTGACGTTCGCCCCCGGCAGCGCCGAAACATACAGCAGCGCGGGCGCCGCTCCCGCTACCGAGGTCCTCACCACCTCGTGGTTTGGCACCGCTGGCGTGTTCAGCGTCGAGCGGACCAGCGACGCGCAACCGCACACCGTGCTGCGCCTTGATCAGCGTCTCGAGTCCGCGGCCCAAAGTCCGACGGGCCTCATCGATCTTTATGCTGTGGCCCACGACGAACGGGGCGGCACCGACTTCATTCACCGCGCTCTCCAGCTCAAGTGAGCTGGAAGGGCAACCGATCCCAAAAAGCAACGAAGACGGCAACGATCAGGAAGGGAACAAGCGTTTATGACCGATGTTTCTGCACATTTTCTCCGCTTCACACTCCACGGCGCCACCTGGGTGCTGTGGCTGCTCATCGCGCTCAGCGTAGTCAGTCTCAGCATCATGCTGGAGCGGGTTTGGTATTTTCGAACCCACCGCCTGCCGCGCGCCGCGCTGGCCGAGGAGATCCGCAACCTCTTGGAGGACACCGGCGGGCGGGTCGCGCTCGCGGGCGCTCCCCCGGCCGTCGAGTTCGCCGCCGCCGTGGAGGGCGCCAAATCGCGCGAGCGTTTGCGCCTGGAACGCAACCTGGCCTTCCTGGCCACCGTGGGCTCGAACGGGCCGTTCATCGGCCTGTTCGGTACGGTGCTGGGGATCATCAAAGCCTTTCACGATCTCGCGGCCAGCGAGGCCAGCGCCGGCGCGTCGACGGTGATGGCGGGCATCTCCGAGGCGCTGGTGGCGACGGCGATTGGCCTGCTGGTGGCCATTCCGGCCGTGGTGGCGTTCAACTATTTCAACCGCCGCATCCGGGTCCGCATGACGGAGGTGGAATGGCTGGCCCACCTGGCGGCCGAGGACGTGAGGGCCTCGCTGGCCGGCTCCCTCAGCTACGCCTCGGGAGAGGGCTGATGGCCGGCAGCGCGGATCGCGACGAAGGTGCCCTCTTCGCCAGCATCAATGTCACACCGATGGTGGACGTCACGCTGGTGCTGCTGGTGGTGTTCATGGTCGCGGCGCCCATCATGATGACCAGCCGGTCGATCAAGGTGGCCTTGCCCAAAGCCGCGACCGCCGAATCCACGAAAGCCTCGCCCCTGGTTCTTTCGCTCACGCGCGAGCCCAGCGGCGGTTACAAGCTGTTCAACGGCGGCAAAGAAACCGACGAAGCGGGCATTCGCAAGCTGATCCCGCCCCTGGTCGGGCGCGACCCGGATCTGCAGGCCGTCATCGCCGCCGATCGCGGCATCTCGTACGGCGACGTCATGCACGTGGTCGACGTGGTGCGGGCCGCCGGGGTCAGCAAGTTTTCCCTCAACACCGACTCTGGATCATAGGAAGCGCTGCGCGTGTTGCGCCGCAGGGATGTTGTCACCCTGGCCGTGGCCGTGGGTGTGCACGCAGGATTGGCGGTGGCCATGACCCGTGGCCATGAAAAACCGCGGCCGCGGTCTCGGCCGGTCGAGTTGGTCTTCGCGCGGCCAGCCCCGCCGCCGGTCGTCGCGGCGGCGAGCGCCGAGCGATCGGCCGCGCGAGCGCCGCAACCGACGCCGCCGCGGCGACGGGTCGCCCTGCTTCCTCGCCGGGTCGCGCCGGCCGCGCCGAAACCGGCCGCGCCGGTGGCCGCGCCCCGACCGATGTTCGGCGTGTCCATGACCTCCCCCACCGAAGTGGCCACGGCAGAGCCCCTCCCCGTCGGCAGCCCCAGCGGCTCCGGCGCCGCCCCCTCGGCCGGCACCGGTTCAGGCGGCGGCCCGACTTCGACCGGCGCCGCCAGCGGGTCCACCTACCGCCCCGCCTCCGAGTCGGACGTCGACGTCATGCCCGAGATTGACGTGGAGGCGTGCGGGCGCGCCGCCGCCTATCCCAGCGACGCCGAGCAGGCTGGCATCGAGGGCGACGTCCGCTTGCGCGTGGCGCTCAACGACCAAGGCGGGATCCACGACGTGCGCGTGCTGTCCGGTCCCGGCCACGGGCTGGATCGCGCTGCCGTCGAAGCGATCCGGCACAAGTGCCGGTTCTCTCCCGCACGCGCCCACGGCCAGGCCGTCGCCTTCGTCATCGAATCGTACCGGTTCCATTTCGAGCTGCCCCGCTAACACGCGCGGGGGACCGACGCCGGGCCCGCGCTGGCGGCGGCCAGCGCGGCGCAGACCTCTTCGGCAGAGGTGAAGTCGACGCGCGGATGACGAAACGGGACCCACTGGAACCGCTGATAAAACAGCACGCCGGGGTGCGGGGCGCGCTGGTAATCGTAGCGCGCGAGGGGTCGCAGGGCCTCGCGCGTGACCCGGACGTGGCCCAGGTTGCGCCGCTCCGAGCGGTACAGATCCAAGATCGCGCGCTTCCAGTTCTGTTCTTCCGGCGCCAGCCACAGCACGCGCTCGGCGCCGTTCGGCTGCCAAAATTCGTTGCTGCGAACGCCGGCCGCGTGGTGGTACTCGGCGAACTCGATCACCGGCAGCGCCGGCCCGGCGAAGCCGCTGGCCAAAAAATTGGCGACGTCATGGTCCTGATGCCCGCCCTCATAGGCTGGGGCCCACAGCGCATCGGCCCGGACCCGGGCGATCTGCTCGCCGATGGCCGCCCGTGTCTCGCCGAGCCGCCAGCGCAGCTGCCGCGACGGGCACGGCAAGAACAAGATCGGCGTGATCGTCAAATGCTCCGCCGCTCGCATCGCCTCCTGCCGCCGGCGAGCGATGCGCGCCGGATGTTGGGCGCGCTGCCAGCGCCATTCGACTTCGGGCGCTGGCAATCCGGTGGTCAAATACAGCGCGAAAACCTCAGCACCCGCCGTGTGCACGCGCCGGATGGCCGCCGCGCACCCCACGGCCTCGTCGTCGGGATGCGGGACCAGCAGCAAGATGCGCCGGCCGATCAGCTGGGCCTTTCCGCTTCGCGGGCGGCGTGGACACCTTCCCCGAAACCACGCACGCGTTGCCACACCGGAAGCAAATCTTCCAGCAGCACGTCTTGCCAGGTGGGGATTCCGCGCTCGGCCCAGCGGCCGGCAGCCGCGCCCATCCGCGCGCGCAACGCCTGGTCAGTCGCCAGGATCCGCAGCGCCCGCGTCCATGCTTCGGGATCGGAGCCGGCGACCACGACGCCGGTTTCACCGTCGGTGATGTGGCGGCCGCTGCCGCTCTCGGCGGCCACCAGCAGCGGCCGGGCGCAGGCCAGTGCCTCCAGCGAGATGTTCGACGTCTCCTCGATGGTCGACGGGTGCGCCACCAGATCCACCGCGGCATAGACCCGGGCCAGATCGGCGGGCGCCAGCGTCCCCGGGCAGCTGGCCAGCATGCCCAGCCGATCAAAGATCGTCTTGCGCTCTGGCCCTTCCCCCACGCACAAAAGAGAGAGAGGCAAGCCTTCGGCGACCAGAGCGCTCACCGCCTCGACGGCAGTCAAGATGTTCTTGCCGCGATCCAGGCGGCCGACCACCAGGACCACCACCCGGCCCGCCGGAATGTCAAAGCGATTCTCCAGCCAGGATCGATCAGCCGGACGCGGAGAGAACACGGCGCGGTCGACGCCCCGTCGCAGCAGGCTGACACGCTGGGGTGAAAGTAGCCGGCCCAGCGGCGCGAGGTGCTCGGGACGAGAGACCAGAACCGCCTGGCAGCGCCGCTGATGATCAGCCAGGCGGCGGTGCATGCGGGCCGCCGCGCGCCGGGGCAGCGCCGCGCCTTCGTTCAAAAAGCGGGCCAGTCGACCGCGGCCGAATAGCTTCTCGATGGTGGCCGCCGTGAACACCGACGTATAGCTGGGCGTATCGGTGTGGATCGATGTCACCAGCGGTAGTCGCCGCCGTTCCGCCATCCGCTCGGCCGTGCGCGCGAACGCGAAGTAGGCGTCGGTCGTGTGCAGGACATCCGCTCCCTCCAGGGCACGCGCCAGCTCTTGATGAAATCGCCCCAGATCAGCGTGATCGGGGGTGTCCGACAGGAACGGAAGTCTTGCCGTGCTGAAGATCGAGCGGTGGGTTTGGAAGCGCACGTTGTCGGTCAGGTGTCGCGCGTCCGCTGCCTCGCCGGCAAAATGAATGGTCAGATCCAAAAGCCCCGAGGCGGTCGTCGCAGCCGCCGCCAGGCGCTCCCACACCTTGACCTGCCCGCCCGCGCCCGGCCGCTGCTGCAGATCGACCAGCACGTGGACGCGGGTGGGCGCCGGCTCACGCATCGGCGCTGCTCCCCGCATCGTCACCCCGCGATGGCGCGCGCAAGAGCCTGCGCAAGTCCCGCTCGGCGAGCAGCCAGGCCATGACGCCGGGTGCGCCGATGATAAGCTCCCGGGCGCGTTTGGCGATCCCCAAGGCCAAAGCCGGTTCCACGCCGACCCCGACCAGACGGCACAATGACAAGACGGTGATCTCTTGAACGCCCACGCCGCCGGGAACGAAGAAGGCCGCGCCCCGCACCGCCGCGGTGAGAGCCTCGATGGCCAGCGCGACGGTGAATGAAACCGGCGCCCCGACTAAAGCCAGCACGATCCAGGTCTCGCCGACTTGCGAAAACCAGCCGAGACAATGCCAGCCAAAAGCGGCGGCCAGCGCGCGTCGGCGGCCGAGCAGCGCGGTCTTCGCGTCGTCGAACCGAGACAAGGTCCCTGCCACTTTCAACGATAGGCTGCGAGCCCGCGCGCTGCCAAGCGCGCGCGACAGAAGTCGGCCGCTGCCGGCGCGCAACAAGGCGTAAAGCCCGATGCCGGTGACCGCCGCCAGCAGCAAACCCACCGCGATCTCGCGCGCCGGCACGCGCCCCAGCCAGCCGGCCGCGCCGGCGGAGGCCAACGCGATGACACCCGCGATCCCGAAGATCACCTGCGTGGAAACGCCGGTAAACAGATCGGCGATCATCGCGGCGGCGGCATCGGCGGCGGGCACCCCCCGCGCGGTCAGCAGCCGCGCCCGGGCGACATCACCGCCCACCTGGGCGACGGGAAACAATCCGTTGATCGACTCGCCGATCCAACGATAGCGCAGCAGCGGCGCGAAATGCCATCGCTCGCCGGCGGGAAGCAACGCCTGCCAGCTGCGCGTGTTCAGCGCCAGGGTCACCATCCGATACGCGCAGATGCTGGCCAAAGGGAGGACACCCAAAAGATCAATGGCCCGCCTCACCATCCGGTCCTCACCACCGTGGCGAGACGGTTATCAATGAACCAACCCACCGCGCGATCGATCGCTGGTTCGACCCGACTTTGCGGCAGGCCCAGCTCTTTGATCGCCTTGCTGGTGTTGAAGAACATTTGCCGTCGGGACATCCGCACGCCTTCCAGGGGAATGCGGGGTTGCCGCTTTCGCCAGCGCGCCACCGGCGCCTCGATGCGCGCCAGGAGCAGCGGCACCCAATGAGGCAGCTTGATCCGCGGGGCGTGACGGCCCACCGTGCGCCCGACCAGGTCGAGGATCTCTTTGAGGCTGAGGTTGCTGTTGCCGAGAATATAGTTATCGCCTGGGCGACCACGCTCGGCGGCCAGCAGGTGGCCGGCCGCCACGTCGCGAACGTCGACCAGGTTGAGGCCGGTGTCGACGTAAGCGGGCATCCGGTCGTTGAGAAAATCGACGATGATCTGACCGGTGGGCGTCGGCTTGCCGTCCCCCTCGCCGACCGGCGTGGTGGGACTGACAATCACCACCGGCAAACCCCGCGCCGCCCACTCTTCCGCTTTCCGTTCGGCGAGAAACTTGCTGCGCTTGTAGTCGCCCACGACGTCGTCCAGATTGGCCCGCGCGGTCTCGTCAACCGGCGAGCCGTCGCGTCCGGGCGCCAGCGTGGCCACCGAGCTGGTGTAGACCACGCGGGTGACGTGAAGATCGAACGCGGCACCAAGAACGTTGTTGGTCCCGTCGACGTTGGTCCGATAGAGGTCGTCAGGTTCCAGCGCGCCGAACCGATAGTCCGCCGCGCAGTGAAACACCACCTCGGCGTCGGCCATCGCCCGCCTCACGGACACCTGATCTCGGACGTCGCCTTCGACGGCCTCGACGCCCAGCGCCCGCAGGGGGCCCGCTCGGTGGCTGTCGCGAACCAGGCAGCGGACATGCGCCCCGCCCTCGGCCAGCAACCGCGCCACGTGAAAGCCCACAAACCCTGTTCCGCCAGTCAAGAACGCGTCCATGGCCAGTCCTCTCACCCAAGCAGGTTCCACGCCGCCATCCGCACCAGATCCCGCGGGCTCTTTCCCAGTCCGCGCACGGCGGAGGCTTCGAACCCAGAGTGCATGGCGCAGTTCTGACAGCGGGCGTCGCGGCGCGACTCCCAATAATTCCAGTCGGTCTTCTTCCAGAAGTCATCCCAATCGGCGGTATAGGTTTCGCCGATCAGATAACAAGGACCCTTCCAGCCACGTGGAGTGAAAGTGACCGTGCTCCAGGGCGAACAGTCATACTCCCGCTTGCCGGCGGCGAACTCCAAATACATGGGCGTCGAATTGAGCGGATATTTCTTCGACAATTCGAGCACGCGCTGGAATTTCTTTTGAATCTCTTGCCTGGTGAGGAAGATGTCTTTGGTGACCGTTTCATAGTGGTAGCCCGGCGACACCAGCATGCCGTCCACGCCCAGCTCGCTGACAAAGGCACAAAGCTCCTCGATCTCTTCGACGGAGGTGTCTTTGAAGACAGTCGTATTGGTCATCAGGTGGTAACCGCGGCGCTTGGCCCGATCGATCATCTCGACCGCCTTGTCGAAAACGCCGGCGCGCGCACAAACGCGATCGTGGGTCTGGCGCATTCCATCAAGGTGGACATTGATGGTCAGGCGTTTGTTGGGCGGCACCTGGCCGAACACCTTGCTGTCCAGAAGCAGCCCATTGGTGCACAAATAGATGTGCCGGTTGCGCGCGATCAGCTCGGACACCAAAAGCGCCAGCTCTGGGTAAAGGGTCGGCTCTCCGCCGCAGATCGAAACAAACGGCGCGCGGCAGGCGTCCGCCGCCGCCAAACATGTTTCGAGCGGCAAGCGATCGGCGATTTTTCCGGTGTGCCGCTCGGTAGAGCAACCCACGCAGGCCAGATTGCACGCATAGAGCGGCTCCAGCATCAACACGATCGGGTACCGTTTTTCCCCATGTAACGATCGTCCAAGCTGATAGGTGACCATGTCGGTCATGATGTGAAGAGGAAAGCGCATGATTGCCACCGTCGGTGAAATGTCGACCGCAACCTGCGCACGACAACGTGGCCTGTAAATTGGGAATTATCCCGACAGCAATTCCCCCCGATTGAGTTTTCCGGAGCCGGCGTCCCGATGAACACGTGCGCGGCGAATCTTTTGCGGGTTGTGGGGGACGAACGGCGAATTAGTTTTGTCGCACGAGGGGGCCAATCATGACCGAGATCCAAAATCTGCTTCAAAAGACCAGCCGGACCTTTGCCCTCACCATCCCGTTTCTCCCCCAGCCCACCCGAGCCGAAGTCGAGGTGGCTTATCTTCTGTTTCGGATCGTGGACACTTTCGAGGACGGGGCTCTTTGGACGCCGCGCCGGCGGATCGACGCCCTCGGTCGGTTCATCGAGCTTCTGGCCAGCGACCCCGCCGCCGCGGCACCGCTGGTCGCGGAGTGTGCCGCCGAGCCGCCGGTCGCGCGCACCGACTATATGGACCTGCTGGCGGAGATGCCGCTGGTGCTGAGTTCATTGGCCGCTCTCCGGCTGCCGGCGCGCGCCGCAATCCGCCGGCATGTGACCCGCAGCGCCGTCGGCATGGCCACGTTCATCCGCCGCGCCGGTGGAGATGGCACGCTGGCGCTGCAGACCATCCGGGACTTACGCGAGTATTGCTATTGCGTGGCCGGCATCGTCGGCGAGATGCTGACCGAGCTTTATCTTCTTGGTCGCCCGGCGCTGGCCGGTGTTGCCAAGGAGCTGGAGAGCCGCGCCGTCGCGTTCGGCGAGGGACTCCAGCTGGTGAACATCCTCAAGGACGCGCAGCGCGACGCCGAGGAGGGCCGAACCTATCTTCCCCGACGAGCGCCCCTCAGCGAGGTGGTGGCGCTGGCGGCGAACGACCTGGCCACGGCCACCGAGTATGTCGATCTGCTGACGTCGGCTGGCGCCGAATCCGGCCTGGTCGCCTTCAATTCGTCGATCAGTAAGCTTGCGCTGGCCAATCTGCAGATCCTTCGAGACCGCGGCCTCGGCGCCAAACTATCCCGGCTCCAGGTCGCGCAGATTCAAGCCGAGGTCCTTCGCAGCGCCCTGGGATCCACCGGGTACGAGTCGTCTATCGGTGCGGTCTCGACCCACGAATAGTGTTCGTGGCCGCCGCTTTATCGTTCTTGCCGTCGAGTTCGCGGTTGGCTTGGGGTGCTGGCAGCGGGCCGACGCCGCGACGAACTCGGAGGCCGTGGTCAGCGACGCTCCGGCGCCTGTCTACGGCGCGGCGCGGATCCGGTTGGTTCCCCTGCCGCTCTACGCGACGCTGCCCAACGAGGGCAGCACCTACGGCGTGATGCCGGTGTTCTTTCACGTCGACGCCGCCGGCCAGGCAACATCGATCATTGCGCCCAGCATCAGCTGGAACTCCGCCGCCGGCGTCAATACGACTTTTCGATACTATGACGTCGCCGATCAAGCGCGGACGCTGTCGTTGATCGTCGCCGCCAGCACCAACGTGAATCGTTCTTTGCGCCTGGAGTACAAAGACGTCCCGGGGACGCCAAAGCGTTTCACCTTCGAAGGTCAGTTGATTGCGCGCCGGAGTCTTTTCTTTCGCTATTTCGGCGCGGGTCCTGACAGCAACGTCGCGGACCAATCCAGTTACACCCGCACGCTGGCGCTTCTCAGCGTTCGCGAAGGCGTCAATCTGCTGAAACATGTGAATGTCGGCGTGCGGGCTGGCGTTCGATGGGATCAGCCGGAACGGCGCCCGATCTTCGCGCTGCCGGCGACCCAGGATCTCTTTCCGAACGCCGTCGGCCTCGACGGCGCGGCGCTTGCGTCGGCGGAGCTGAGCGTGCGCTTCGATTCGCGCGACGGCGGCGATTACGATCTCCGCGGTCTGGCCTCCGAGCTTCACCTCGCGTTCGACCAGGGACTGCATCATTCCGATTCGTTCTGGCAGCTGACCTGGCACACGCGGGTGCTGGTGCCGGAGACCAGCTTCCTCACCGGCGCAGCCCGGCTCTACTGGACCGACGAACTGGGCGGTGAAAGCGTACCCTTCTATTATCGCAGCGCCCTCGGCGGCGAGGTGCTGTTCCGCGGTTTCCCCGACGATCGCTTCGTCGATAGGGGAGCCTGGGAAGCCGAGGTCGAGCAGCGCTTCCGGTTGCTGCAGACGCATTTTTTCAACGTGGTGACCGACTGGCGCATCGATCCTTTCGTCGCCGTGGGTCAGGTATATCCGCGTTTCGACGCGCTGACCTCGCAGGTGCGTCGGGTGATCGGTTTGGGATTCCGCGCCTGGGTGCACCCAAACGTGCTCGGCCGGGTGGACGTCGGGTATTCGAACGAAGGAGCCAGCGTCTACGTCGTGCTTGGCTATCCATATTGAACGCCGCCCGCCGTCAGCCGCTGCGCTTGAAATATTGGACCGCGCGTTCATGCGCCTCGGCCGCCGCTCGGGTTTTGAAAGTACCCAGGTTCCGTCGCCGACCGGTCTTGGGATTGGTCTTCCTGGAATAGAGCCGATAGCCACCGGTGCGAAGTTTTCGAATCATGACAACGCCTCCAATAACGATCTAAGGCGTCCGCCCGCGCTCGAAAGGGTCTAATGCCGGGGCCTTGTTCCGACGCAGTTTCGGTCGCATGCGAAAGACATGGCGATGCGAGACAGCGAGCGACGGCGGCGGGTGGCGTGGGAAAGCGCGGCGCAGGCCTGCCGGCAATGCCAGCGCTGCCCGCTTTATCGGAAGGCCACGCAATCGGTGTGGGGCGAAGGTCCGCTGCCAGCGACGGTCATGCTGGTGGGCGAGCAACCGGGGGACAAGGAAGATCGCCAGGGCCACCCGTTCGTCGGGCCGGCGGGCGCGCTGCTGCAGAAGATTCTCGCCGAGCTGGATCTGGTCACGCGCGTCTACATCACGAATGCGGTCAAGCACTTCAGTTTCGTCGAACGCGGCAAGGTCCGGCTGCACAAGAAGCCGGAGCGCAGCGAGGTGGTGGCGTGCCGGCCGTGGTTGCTCCAGGAAGTCGAGCTGGTGCGCCCGCAGGTGGTGGTGGCGCTGGGCGCAACGGCGGCCTTCTCTCTGTTCGGTGCGGCGGTGACGGTGATGCGCGATCGCGGGCGGCCGCTGGCGCTGCCGGCGACGGGGCTGGGAAAATTCGCCGCCGCCGGCCTGGTGACGTTTCACCCTTCGGCGATCCTGCGGGCTCCCACGCCCGAGCGGCGGCGGGAGCTGCGGCAGATGGTGCACGCTGATCTGCAGACGGTGGCCCGGCTGGTCGACGAGCGGCTGGAAACGACCGCGCCTGCCGCGCCATGAACAGCGGCCGATCAATTACGGCCTTTACCGGACCCAGTCAGACCGGCCGCCGGACAGCGACGTTATTACCTTCTGCTCGCGACGACGAACTCTTCGAGGAGGACGACGGATGAAAGCGACGTGCTGGATGGGGAAGAAGAAGGTCGAGGTGGTCGACGTGCCGGATCCGCAGATCCTGAGCGACGGCGATGCCATCGTGCGTGTCACCTCGACGGCCATTTGCGGCTCGGACCTGCACCTATACAACGGATATATCCCGACCATGGAGAAGGGCGACGTTCTGGGCCACGAGTTCATGGGGGAAGTCGTCGAAGTGGGACGATCGGTGCGCCGCCTCAAGGCCGGCGACCGGGTGGTGGTGCCGTTCCCGATCGCTTGCGGGCGCTGCGTGATGTGCGCGCTGGAGCTGTATGCCGGCTGCGAGAATTCCAACCCCAATGCCTGGATGGCCGAGAAATTGTGGGGACACTCGCCGGCAGGGCTTTTCGGCTATTCGCATCTATTGGGTGGATTCGCCGGCGGACAGGCCCAGTTCGTGCGCGTACCGTTCGCCGACGTTGGCCCGTTGAAGGTGCCGAGCGGCTTGTCCGACGAGCAGGCGCTTTTCCTCTCAGACATTTTTCCCACCGGATACATGGGCGCCGAGATGTGCGACATCAAACCGGGACAGATCGTCGCGGTGTGGGGCGCCGGCCCGGTCGGCCAGTTCGCCATCCGCAGCGCGCGCCTGCTGGGCGCCGAGCGCGTGGTGGCCATCGATCGTTTTCCCTATCGACTGGAGCTGGCGCGCGGCAAGGGGGGCGCCACCGACATCATCAATTACGCCGAAGACGATCTGGCGGATGCCCTGCAAGAGCTGACCGGCGGCCGCGGCCCGGATGCCTGCATCGACGCCGTCGGGCTGGAGGCGCACGGTCCGGCGGCGATCTACGCCTATGACAAGACCAAACAAGCGTTGAGGCTGGAGACGGATCGGCCGATTGCGCTGCGCCAGGCGATCCAGGCCTGCCGTAACGGCGGCGTGGTGTCGGTGATCGGCGTGTACGGCGGCCTCATCGACAAGTTCCCGATGGGCGCGGTGGTCAATCGCGGGCTGACCATCAAGGCCGGCCAGTGCCACGTCCAGCGCTACATGAAGCCGCTGCTGGAGCGCATCGTGAAGGGCGAGATCGATCCCAGCGTGGTGGTCACGCACCGCCTGCCCCTGTCGCGGGCGGCGGATGGCTATCGCATGTTCCTGAACAAAGAGGACCGCTGCGAAAAAGTGGTCTTGAAGGCGAATTGACCGCGGGGACTTCGGCAAAAGGAGAAGACATGGACGGGTTGGATATCGAGATCATTTCGTCGTCGGAGTCGCGGCCGACCCGATCGCCCACGGAAAACCGGCAAGCGCCGATTGCCGCGCCCGACGGTCACGCCCGCTCGGCGCGCGCCCTCGGCTGGTTCACCCTGGGCATTGGCGTGGCGGAGCTGGCAGCGCCGGGCGCGGTGGCCGCGCTGGTGGGCGCCGGCGGCAATCGGCGCCAGCGCCACATCCTGCGCGCGCTCGGTCTGCGCGAGGTCGTGGCCGGCATCGGCATCCTGGCGCGGCCGCAGTCAAGCCGCTGGCGGTGGTCACGGGTGGCCGGCGATGTGATGCACCTGGCGTTCTTGCGCGCGGCCGGACGATCGCGTCGGGCCAACCGTCAGCGGCTGTGGATGGCCGCCGGCATGGTGGCGGGTGTGACGGCGCTGGACACCCTGGCCAGCTTGCGCGCGCGGCGACCGAGCGGCGAAAACGATGCCGGCGAAGGCGCCGCGCCGTCCCCGCTGGTTGCGGTCTCCGAGGCGATCAGCGTGAATCGCCCGATCTCTGAAGTGTTCGCCTTCTGGCGCGACTTCGAGAACCTGCCGCAGTTCATGCAAAATCTGGAGTCGGTCGAGGTGATCGACAGCCGGCGATCACACTGGCGCGCCAAGGGGCCGGGCGGCCAGGCCGTCGAGTGGCAGGCCGACATCACCGACGAGCGCCAGGACGAGCTCATCAGCTGGCGCTCGCGCCCGGGCGCCGAGGTGGCCAACGCTGGCACGGTTCGGTTTTCGCCGGCGCCGGGAAACCGCGGCACCGAGATCCACGTGCAGCTGGAGTATCGGCCACCGGCCGGTCGGTTGGGCGCGGCGGTGGCTTGGCTTCTGGGCAAGGAGCCGGGACAGACCGTCAGGGCCGATCTGCGGCGGCTAAAGCAGGTGCTGGAGATCGGCGAGGTGATGAAGTCCGACACCAGCATTCACCGCGGACGGCATCCGGCGCAGCCGTCGAACAAACGCCAGAGGAGGCAAATGGACATGGACGCAATCGAACTGTTGAAGTCTCAGCACCGTGAAGTGGAAGAGCTCTTTGCCAAGATCGAAAAGGCGAGGAGCAATAACAGCAAGGCCAAGCTGTTCGATCAGCTGGCCGACGATCTGGCCATCCACGCGGCGATCGAGGAGCACCATTTTTACCCGTCGGTGAAAGAGCGACGCACCGAGGAGCTCCTGCACGAGTCACTGGAAGAGCACCTGGAGATCAAACGGGCGTTGGCTGATCTGCTGGAAACGGCGGTCGACGACGAGACTTTTGACGCCAAGATCAAGGTGCTGAAAGAAAAAGTTCAGCAACACGTCAAAGAAGAAGAGTCGGATCTGTTCCCGAAGGTGAAAAAGATCTTCGGCCAGGACGAGCTGACCATGATCGCCTCCGAGATGGCGGCCGAGCAGGCCGAGCTGGAAGCGGAAGGCGAGCCGCGCAAACTGGTTCCCGGCGAGACCGAGCGGCCGGCCACCATCTGATCGAGCAGGTGAAAGAACCGGACGGCCACGCCGCGGCGGCAAGCGGGAGGGCGACATGGAAACCAAGGGGGCATGTCGGGTGTCCCGCCGGACGGCGCTGAAAACGGCGGCGCTGCTGACCGGGGCGGTCGGCGGATTGGCGGAGGCGGCGGCGATGGGCGCGCCGCCGGTGGGCAGCGAGAAGAAACAACCCGCCAGTCAGGTGGCCAAGCTGGGCTTTCAAGCGATGATGAAAGGCGAAGGCGACATGGTCACCGGCCGGAGCAACAAACTGCGCGCCGCCATCTCGCACATCGTCCCGTCCAGCGTCCTGGCCGAACAGCACCGCAAGACCGCCGCGCCTGGCACCGCGAAGAGCGCCCATCGATCTTTGACCAGCCTTCGGGCTTGACCGACCTTCGGGGCTGACCTTCGGGATCTCCCTGGAAATTGCTGCGAAGGGCTGATCGGGCGGAATTTTATAACCACGATCACCAGTTGTCCGTCACATAAATAACGGACATATGGACATGACGCCCCTGCCTTCCGCCGAGCAGAGCCGAAAAACGCTGGGCCTTGGGCTGGCCGTCGTCGCGGTGATTCTTGTCTCCGAGGCCTTGGTCGACGCCTACCTGACCGGCAGCGCCCAAACTCGAGCGCAGCAGATCGAGAGACAGTCGATGGCCGGGGTCGAGCTGGTCGACCGGATCATCCGCGATGTGAATCAGCAGCGAGTCCTGATCGACGACCACATCGATGAGACCACCAATCGGGGGATGTCCGAAATCGAAGCGCGGCTCGCAGCCACCACCGCTGATCTCGATGCGGCCAAGCAGATGTACCTTCGCCACGTCGATCGTCCCAGCGAGGCTGTCGCCTGGCGGCAAGTCCTCATCATGCTGGGCCGCTTTGACGGGGCCATCGGCCACATCATGCCGATTTCCCGCCATAACTTGGACGCCCAGGCCAGGGCCGAATCAAGAATCATGCGTTCCGATTACCAGCAGCTCGATGACCAGTTCAAGGAATTGCTCCGTATCAACCGGGCGGGCGCGGCCGAGTCCATGCAACAGATCTCGAACCTGCGTCGAACCACCGACATCGCTGTTTTGGGCCTGCGCATCGGCGAGCTGTTGGCGCTGGGCCTTCTTGGCTGGTGGGCGGCCCGCCGCATCACCCTTTACGAAAACCAGCTATTGGAATACGCCCAGGCGCTGGCGGATCAGAACCGCAACCTGGACGCCTTCGCCGGTCGCGTGGCCCACGACATCAAGAACACGCTAGCACCGATCGCCCTTTCTCCCCCGCTGCTTCGCCGCTGGGCCGGAAATGGGCAGCGGGTCAGTGAGATCGCTGACCGAACCGAACGCGCCACCGGCCGGGCGGTGGCGGTGGTCGACGCCCTGCTGGCCTTCTCGCGGTCTTCGTACGTCGAGGAGGACGAGGAATGCTCCGGGCTGCACGCCGCCGTGCAAGACGTCGTCGACGAGCTGTCGCCGCTGGCCCGCCAGATCGACGCCTCGATCACGATTGGCGAGCTGCCCGATGCATTCCTCCGCTGCAGCCCTGGCCTTCTGCACATCGTGCTCGCAAACGTGATGGGGAACGCGGTGAAGTACCTTGATCAGCAAACCGAAAGAAAAGTCCGCGTCTCGGCCAGCGCAGACGGCGCCTCTTGCCGGATCGAGGTGGCCGACACCGGGCCGGGAATCCCGGCCAGCGCCCAGGCCAAGATCTTCGAGCCCTTCTTTCGCGTGGAAGGCGTCCGCGTGCCCGGCATCGGCATCGGGCTGGCCACCGTTCGACGCATCGTCGAAACCCGCGGTGGCCAGGTCACCGTCCGGTCGACGGAAGGTCACGGCGCCACGTTTTCCGTCTGGCTGCCATTCGCCCAGTCGCATCAGGAGCACTCTGGCCACCAGGCCGGCCGCACCAGCGCCGCCCACTCGTGACCAGGAAAAGTCCTATTTGTTTTGTGCGAATGAAATCGGCGACCCCGTCGGCGATCGCGTTGTTAATAGAACTCTTGCGAGGCAAATCAAATGACGATCCCACATCAGATTTGGATTCTGGAAGAGATGCTGGAGACCATGGAATCGCTCACGGTGGCAGGCCAGCGCCACAACATGGAAAAGGTCTTGGCGTGTCTGCGGCGAATCGGCGGCCCCGCGGTGGGCCTTAGCCCGCGCAACAATCAAACGTTCGTCCTGCTGCTGGAACAACTGTCCGATCAGGTTCGCCTCGCCATGCCCGACGTCGGCGAGTTCACCACGCGCGCCCGGGCGGTGGCCGCGCTGCTGTCGGCCGCCTGAGGTTGCACCTCGGCGCGCCGTGCCTATAGTGCAACCCGGAGGTTGCACATGGCTGACGACGCGTCTTCCGACCGGATCGAGAAGGAGATCACTTTACGCGCGCCAGTTTCGCGGGTCTGGAGGGCCATCGCCGACGCGACGGAGTTCGGCCGATGGTTCGGTGTCGCGCTGGACGGAGCGTTCGCGCCGGGGAAGACCATCACCGGCACGTTCGACGAGAGCCTGGCCGACGCGGCCGCCATGGCCGAATACCAGAAGCGGCTGGGGCTGGTGCCGTCGAGACTGAAGCCCCCCGGGCCCCACGCGGTGTTCGGCAGCGTCGAGCGGATCGAGCCGGAACGTTACTTCAGCTTTCGCTGGGTTCCCTTCGGCATCGACGCGGAGGCCGACCCGCAGAGCGAGCCGACGACGCTGGTCGAATTTCGGCTGGAAAAGGTGGCCGAGGGGACGCGGCTGACCATCGTCGAGTCCGGCTTCAGTCGGGTGCCGGCCCATCGGCGCGATCGCGCGTTTCGAATGAACCAGGGCGGCTGGGCAGCCCAGGCAGAAAATCTAGAAAAACATGTCGGGCACCAGTGAGCGGGCGGCCGCCGACCTGTTCTTCGCGCTCGGCGACAGGATGCGGTTGTCGGTCGTTCGACGGCTGATCGAAGGGGGCGGCGCCTCGGCGACATCCCTGTCGAACGGCGCGGCGGTGTCGCGGCAGGCGATCGCGAAGCACCTGCAGGTGCTCGAGGGCTCTGGCCTGGTCCGGCGCGAGAAGCGCGGCCGCGAGGTGCTCTACGCCCTGGAGACGCGACGCCTGGCAGACGCCCGGGCGTTCCTGGACGGCATCTCGGCCGGCTGGGACCGCGCGCTCGCGCGCTTGCGCCAGATGGTCGAGGAGCCGCCCAAAGAAGCCCGCGCGCGAAAAAAATGAAGCGCCTCCGCCGGAATCAGGGACCGATTCTGGTCGCCGGCGGCGAATCCGTTCAACGGCAAGGGACTCAGCCGTCGGAAGGAGGAAGCGAGTGGCTTGCGCGAGGTCCTCCGTATTCTCTGAGCGCGTAGCTCTTCTTGCCTTCGGCGAGGAGGCGCCCGCCGATGCGGCGGATCTCCTGTTCCCCTTGGCGCAAAGCTTTCGCGCTGGTGTGAACGGAGTAGCTGCCCAGGGCCAGCTCGTGCCGATGCGGAGGCGCTGAGCCGAGCACGAACACCGTGTCTCCCTCGGCGAGAAAGTCGATCGACGCCTCGGAGGGCTCGAAGATCGCGATCTCCCCGCCGAGAACGGCGGTCGGGGTCCGAAGCAGACCCTGGTGTACCGCGACCCAGGCCACCTCGTGCCCCTCGGGGGGTTCGTAGGACCAACGCTCGCCGGCCTTCAGGCTCACGACGAGGTAGTTCATGGCAGGCGCGTCGATCGGGCTTTTCAGCCGCTGGCCGTGCGAGCCCAGGATGACACGAACGGGGCCGTCGACGGGTAACTCCTCGGGCATCACATAGTGGCTGGCGTTGGGCGCGTTCTCCAGCTCGGGCGGCAGCGCGACCCACAGCTGGAATCCTTTCACGCCCTCCGGCTCGGCTTCGCCGGTGTGCCAGACGCCGTTGCCTGCGCGCATCCACTCGACACTCCCGGCCGACAGCACGCCGGACTTCCCCGTTGTTTCAGCGTAACGGACCGCGCCCTCCAGCACGACGGTCACCGTGGCGATGCCCGAGTGCGGGTGCCAGCCGAGCTCCATCGGCATGCTGGGCCCCTGCCCGCCGATGTGGAAATGATCGAGAAAAACGAAGGGCTTGATGAGCTGACCGAGATCGGAGGGGCTCACCAGCCGCGTGATCGGGCCGCCTGTGTCGCCTCGCGTACGGTAGATGATCTTGCGCGTGGGTTGCTGCGTCTTCTGGAGCTGATTGGCGAACATCACTAATTCCTCTTTGTCGTCGCGGTTGGGGCGGCTATTTATGCTCGGCCGCTCGTTGCCCCTTTAAATACGACCGTCTTGCCCATCGAACTAGATGGGTAGATATAGATTCACTGTTCCGTCAATGGAACGCTGACCGGTTCCTAACGGGCGAAGCTACAGCCCTGAAACATCCAGCGCAGCGAAGTGGGAAAATCCCGCTCTCCATCGATCGGCGGCGAGTGCCCGTTCGGTCCCACGACGAGACGAGTGTCATTGCCCTTGGCGGTGAGGGCATTGAAGAGATTGGTCAGAATCGTCTTCCAGCTCCCACGGTTGTCGGTCAGATCATTGTCGCAAGTGGTGAGGCTGACGCGCAGGTTGTGCTTTGGCGACATGTTCACGATGTCGACCCAGTTGACGTTGCCGTACATGGCCACGTTGGCAGCGCCGACACTGGCGCTGTGACCTATGAATTTGTGAAAATTGTCCGGCCTTTTCCAGACCACATTCCAGCCTTGTCCGCCGCTGGCGCTGTAACCGATGATCACCCAGGCGTTCGGATCGTTCGAGACGCTGTATTTGCCAGTAATGACCGCCGGGATGATCTCCGAGACCAAAAACGTCGGATATTTGTCCAGAGGCGGATCGTAGGTTTGCACGCGATCCCCGTCCGATGGCGGATCGATGAAAAGACCCACCGTCGGCGGGATGGTCCCGGCGGCGGTCAAATTGTCGAGCACCGTCTGGGCGTGGAAGTCGCTCAGGTACTGGCCGCCGTCACCGAACACCAGCAAGGTCGCCGGCTGGCCCATCACATAATTGGCCGACGTGTAAATGACGTAAGGAAAGTGTTTGCCGAACGTGCTGCTCAGAAAACTCGCTTTCGGGGTCAGCTTGCCTGCCATTGCGCCGGCGCTGAGCTTCCATTCGGGAGGATCGCCGGTCGTCAGTCGAGACTGGCCGTTGCCCGTTGTGCCGGGGTTACAGACAAGCTGTCCGACGACGGCACCGACGTCCATTCCTGCGTCCGCGCCGGGCGGCGCCAGGCCGTCCGGTCGATCGGCGTCCCCTTGCCGGGAACCATCTCCAGCGTCGGCGCCAACGTCGGTGCTGGCGTCAGCGCCACCGGCGCCGGCGTCCTCGGCGGGAGAGCCGCTCGAGTCCGCGTTGTCGATTGCCTGGTCTCCGCCGCCGTTCTCTCGGGCGCCGGAATCTTCGGCGCCCGGTCCTGCGCTTGGCCCGCCACAGGCTCCGACCTGCAACAAAGCGCAGGCAGACAAAATTCGATAGATCCGCTTCATCACAGCGCCGAATTTATTGGGCCGACTGATAACCGCGCCAGGCCCACAGCACGGCTTCGGGCAGCGTGGCTTGCACCATGCCGCCGTCGACGTGGCCGGCCCCTTGGCCGACGTCCAGGTGGTAGTGGTATCCCTTGGCGGCCAGCTTTCCGCCGGTGCGGGTGCCCGCGTAGTAGAAATCGTAGTGTGGGTACTTGGTGTTGGGGACCAGGGCCGTGCCAGCGCCATCGTCGTTGGTGCCACACTCCAGCCAGGCCCGAACCGGCAGATTGGGCGACGTCTTGGCGATGATCCCGCCGTCGTCCATGTTGTCATCTTCGTGAAAGTTCCAACCGCCCAGCGGGTGGTCCGGGTTGATCGGGAATTCCTGGGCCACCAACGACGGCGAATAGCCGATCACGCGGCGGAAGAGATCGGGGTGGTACCAGGCCATGATGAAGGACGCCACGCCGCCCGAGCTGCCGCCCAGCGAGCCACGCCCCTCGGGATCCTTGGTGAACGTCACCGCCTTGGCCGGAAGCTGCTTCAGGGTCTCTTGTTCGACCTGCGGTAGAAGTTCCTGATCAACCCATTCGGCGTAAACGCCCGAGAGCGTGTCGTACTCTTTGCCGCGTTCGCTGCCCTGGGCGTCGCCGCCGCCGTTGTTCGCGTACACGGCGACGATGGGCGGAAGCTTGTTGGCGCCGATCAGGTTGTCCAGCGTGTTGGACAGTAGATCGACGAAACCATAAAAGTTGTTACCGTCCTGAACGACAATCACCGGCGCCGGCATCCCCTTCACGTACTGAGACGGGACGTAAACATTGATCTCGCGGTCGACGGCGCCGGGGTAACGCTGGCTGGTGCCATGGGCCATGGTGAACTTGATCTTGCTCCCATGCGGGACACCGCTTTGGCTTTTGGTTTCCGGGGCCACTTTGAACGGCTGGGGGACCGTTCGCATGCCATCGCCGTCGCTGCCCGGATCCGGGGTGCCGGTGTCGGCCCCACCTTCTTGACCGCTGACGTCGATCGATGCGCCGTCCGTGCTAGCGGTGCCGCTGCCGCCGCTGCCAGTCGCGGCGTCGCTCCCTTCCGAAATCTTGCCGCCCGAACCCGAGCCACTGCCACCGCTGCCGCCCCCGGTTCCCGGAGACGTCCCAGGCGAGCCGCCCGATCCGGACGCGCCACCTGAACCGCCCGACCCTGTGGCATCACCACTCTTTTTGGAGGTGCAAGCCGTCAGTGACAGGCCAGCGCAAACGCCCGCCAGGACCGTTGCCACCAGGTACGTCTTAAGCATCGAAACACGCTCCTTTATTCAAACTCCGGCCCCGGCCGTCCACCATGCCGCCACTGTCCGCGTCGTCTGCCACGTTTGACGTGACGTCGCCGCAACCGAGTAGCAAAAGCCCAAGGCCCAGAAATCCGATCCATAGCGCGTTCATGGTCATGGTCCGTGTCCTTTCGCTTTCTTGATGAATTCGGCGCCGTCCACCTTGGACAGAGCCACGTCGAAGGTCAGGAGCGGACCCATCCCTGCCTTCCGAGCGATTTCGACGATCATGGCGTCGGCGAGGTCGATAGCCTTGCTGGTCTTGAGCAGCGTGATCGCCGCGCGCACCACGTCCGGGCTTTCGATGGTAAACGACGGATTGTCCAGCAGCATCTCGAGGGCGGTCGCCGTCTCGATGGACGTTTTGTTGTACTTGGGCGAACCGAGGACCCAAGCGACCCCCACCAGCACGACATGCGACACCCACAGGCCCGCCGTGAGATGTCGCTCAGCCATCGCCATCTGGGCGCGATCGTCACCGACGATCAGCCGCACGACAACGTTGGTGTCAGCGGCGCGCATGTTTTCTCGTCATGTACTGGCGGATCCCATCGTCCATCTTTTCGACGGTGACCGCGGGGGACGGGGGGCCACCTGGAAACAGAAACTTGCGTATGTCCTCAAGGCTTGTGGCCGCCGCCCGGCGCACAACGACGTTGCCCGCCTGCTCGTCCCATTCGATGACCGATCCTGGGGCAAGGCCCAAGCGCCGGCGGATCTCCGCCGGGACCGAGATCTGACCTTGTGCCGTTAACCGTGATTGAGCGATAGCCATACACATATAGTATTGCATTACCCGCGGTAATGCAATACGCCAGCCCCGCCCCTGTCGCGCCGCGTTTATGCGCCTCGGCGACGAACGCGGGATGTGGGTAGCAGCCGACCGAGCGTCCAAGTGAGCGCACCCACACTTTGCAGGCCCAATCCTGTGGTAGCGTGCTCGGGCATGACGGCCAAGGGACGGCGACGCTTAGGGGCGCTTGCGGTCTTGCTGTTTGCCATCACAGCAGCGGTGGGAACCACTGCGCGTGCCGCCGACTCGGTGGAGGCTGAGGCCTTGATTCGAGAAGGCATCTCTCTGCGGCGCTCGGGCAACGACGCGCGCGCCCTGCCGCTTTTCCAAAAAGCGAACGAAATAGCCCGCACGCCCCGGACGGCCGCGCAGTTAGGCCTGGTTGAGTTTGCGCTGGGATACGCGATCGATGCCGAGCACCACCTCGAACAGGGGCTCGCCGCGCCAACCGACCCTTGGATTGGCAAAAACCGAAAGGTTTTGGATGAAGCGCTCGCCGGCGTAAAGATGATGATCGGCGAACTAACGATCACAGGCAGCCCCGAAGGCGCTGAGGTCACCGTCAACACCCGCCCGGTAGGCCGGCTGCCGCTGCCGGCGGCTGTGCGTTTGGGACAGGGTCAGGCAATCGTCGAGCTGAAAGCGACCGGCTTTCTCCCCAGGACCACGACCGTGGAAATATTGGGTGGCAAGCCAGTCATCGTCGATATGCCGTTGGCGCCGGATCCCGCGAAAGTGGCGAGGGCCGCCGCGCCGTCAACTGTGGCACTCAACCCGATCGTCGGCGACCAGCTTGCGGACAATGCGGGTGCCGGACGCAGCGTCTCGACGCGAACCGTGGTCGGCTGGGCGATGATTGCGGCGGGCGCTGCGGCACTGGTCGCAGGTGGTGTGTGGCTGCTACGATCTGGTGAGCCGTGCAACACGATGCCGGGCTTCGAATGCGCCAGCACGGCACCCAACCGAACAGGCGGCTGGATCCTATTCGGCGCGGGCGCGGCGACAGCGCTCGGGGGCGGAATCGTTCTTCTCACCCGGCCTCGTACTGAGGTCGCAGCGGCGATCGGTCTGGACAGCATCTTACTCAGGAGCTCATTTTGAACTATCGAACCCTAGTCTGCTTTGTCATGGCGGCTGGCTTCGCGGGATTCTCTTGCGGTGGAAGCACCCTCAATGATCGCGCATGCGCCAACCATGCGGCCGGCTGGTGCGGCGCGGGGAAGACCTGTGTCGTCGTCGGGAACCAGTCGATGTGCGCTCCACTGGACAGCGGCCTAGCTGACGCGAACGCATCGGACATGAACGCCTCGGAGACCAACACCTCGGATACGAACACTGCACCCGACTCGCCAACCGAGACTTCCCTGGATACCCCGGCGGACGTCCCAGGGGATGCCCCCGGAGACATCGCATCGATGGATGCGGACGTTGCGTGCGCGCCTAACACCCACCAGTGCCCTGGGAGCGCCGATTGCGTCCCCGATAGCATCACCGCTTGCGGCGCGGGCTGCGTGACATGTATGGCGCCGAGTGGCGGGACACCGGCCTGCACGGCGGGCTTGTGCGACTTCAGTTGCGGCGTCCAGAAGAAATGCGCGGCCGCGGAGCTGTGCGTCCCAACGACCGGATGCTGCGACCAAAGCGATTGTCCGGCCCAGAACGGCAAGACCGGCACCTGCGACACGTCGACCCACACCTGCAATTACAACTGCGCGGCCAATACGACCGCTTGTAACGGTACCTGCATTCCCACGAATGGCTGCTGCGTCGACAAGGATTGCGCAGGCACCTGCCAGAAGTGCGTGAACAACACATGCACCGCCGCCTTGAGCCAAGATGACCCGAACGGCCGCTGCTCGGGAACGTGCGACGCCGCCGGAAAATGCAAGAGCAAACAAGGACAGCGATGCACGACGTCTTCGACCGACGGCTGCGTCAGCGGTACGTCCTGCGCTGACGGCTATTGCTGCGATCAAGTCTGCGGCACGACCTGCCTGGCCTGCGATGTGGTTGGTCTGGAAGGCAAGTGCTCGCCGGTTCCGTCCGGTGCGCCACACGGCGGTCGCGCGGCGTGCGCCGGCAACGGAACTGCCTGCGCCGGTCATTGCGGTGGCAGCAACGACGGCACCTGTGTCTTTCCAACCGGCGCGTGCGGCTCGATCATGTGCGCCAGTTCCAGCAGTTTGGTCTCGCAAGGAACGTGCAGCGCGGGCGCGTGTCAGGTACCAGCAGCACAGACGTGCCCCAACGGGTTTGCGTGTGCGACCAGCGCCTGCAAGGCCAGTTGTTCATCCGACACCGACTGCCAACCCGGATTCGGTTGCTCGGCGGGATCGTGTCTCGCGAATGGCTCGTTCTGCGATCAGGCGCATCCGTGCGGCGCCGGCACCGTCTGCGGATCCAATGGCCGTTGCGCTCCCTGCGGCGCCGCCTCGCAGCCGTGCTGCACCACAGGCAGCGCCTGTCAGTCGAACCTGACCTGCGGTGCGGACAACACCTGTCAGTGCGGTGGCATTGGGCAAGCGTGCTGCGGAGGAAGCGCCTGCAACGACGACGGGAACCCATGTAACGGCTCTGAGGCCTGTCAGCAAGGAACCTGTCAGCATCGCAGCCCAGTGGTTTGTACGGCCATCAATGTTTGCCACGACGTGGGGCAGTGCCAGCCCGGCACCGGAAGCTGCACGAATCCGCCGAAGACCAGCGGTTCCTGCGACGACACCGATCCGTGCACGCAGAACGACACCTGCCAGAACGGCACGTGCAAGGGAACGCCGCTATCCTGTCCCAGCGGCCAGCGTTGCATTGGGGCAGGTGGCTGCACCTGCGACGCCGTGTCGTGCCCGTCAGGTTGCTGCTCGAACAATCAATGCCAAACCGTCAACTTCAACACCGACCCGATGAACTGCGGATCGTGCGGCCATTCTTGTGGAGCGAACTCATGCTCGAGTGGCCATTGCGCCATGCCGTACATGTGTCTCGGTGAAACGATGACGTCCCAAACCACGCCTACGCTCACCTTGATCAGCGGATCCGAGCCCGCGGCGACCGGTGGCGCCATTACCAACGGCGATTACACTCTGACCAGCATCATTTACTACAACACCGAAGCCGGATATTTCCCAAAAACCCTCTTTCAGATCAACGCGCCCTACTACCACCGAACCAACCTCTACTTTTCACCGGAGGATCCGAACGGGTCGCCAACCGATGGCGACGAGGAAACCGGCACGTTCCTAACAACGGCAACTGGATTTGTCGAGGCGTGGCACAACTGCAACGGCTTCGGCGACGGCAACCGAGCTTCGTCGTACACGGCAACTGGCAACGCGATCCAGTACTACTTCGACAGTCAGACGATATTCGTTTATACGCGGCAATAGCGCCTGCAAGCGCCACCGCGGACGAAGGGGCTGGGAAGCGCCGGCGATTGGCGATAGGATGGCTGCCACGCAATGAGCAACCTCGCTGTCAAGCGTACTTTCGTGGCCCTGTCCGTTCTCTCTGCTGTGGCCCTGCCGGCCGTCGCGCATGCGACGGTGGTATGGACCGCGACCATGGAGAAAGGCGATCTCTCCGAGTGGAACGGTTCAACCGACCCAACCAAGAATCTCCCCGACGGAACCGTCCGCAAGAACATCGAGGTGGTCAGCGACAACGTCTACAGTGGCACGAAGTCGATGAAGATCACCCTTCACCCCGACGACATCTTCACTTCGTTTAGTCAAAATCGCGTCGACATCGGGCACAACAGCAAGCTCACCGGCGAGGGGATGGACTCGTACCTGCGCGGGTATTACCTCCTGGTCGAGGATGCCAAAACCCGCGACGAGATCGCCTTCTACGAAACCAACGTTACCTCCCGCAACTGGATGGACGTCTGGATCGAACCCAAGACCGGCGGCGGCACCACCATCAAACTGGGCATCGAATCGAACGGCGCGATTCTGGGGTCGGTGCTGATCTGGACAGGTTCGATCACCGCCGGTCAGTGGCACCAACTGGCCCTGCACGTTCACTGGTCGAACGACGCGGCGAAAGGGATCGTCGACTTCTGGATCGATGGCACGCAGGTAGTGACGAACTACAAACACAACACCCGCTTCGACAGCAACAGCCTTTTCTTTCAGACCGGCCTGCACCGCGTGCTGACCCAGCCATACACCGAGACGCTATACCTTGACGACTTCGTCGAGGGCGACAGCATCGACGACATCAAGCTGGGCGCCCCGATGGTCGTTGGCGACGGCGGTGTCGTCAGTGATGGAGGCGCCGACGCAACCGTTGATGCGCCTGCGGGTTTGGGCGGCGCGACCGGCAGCGGCGGTGCGATGGTGTCGACTGGTTCGGGTGGCAGCGGCTCGGGCAGCAGCGGCTCGGGTGGCATCAGCGGTACTGCCGGAGCGATCGGCAGTGGTGGCGCTATGGGAACGGCTGGTGCATCGGGGACGAGCGGCGGCTCGGGTGAGACCACCAGCAGCGGCTGTAGCTTCGGCCCGGGCCAGCCTCTACCGCTGGTACCTGGCAACGGCGGGCTCGTAGCCCTGGGCGCCATAGCTCTGGCGGCTGTCCGCCGCCGGCGTCATTGAGAACCGCGCCTTTCGTTTAGCTCGCGCGGATAACCCAGCTGCCCGCAGTGAGCCGTGACCCCACGCAGACTGGCGGTGTCGCGCTAACAGTACAGCAGCAGCCACCACTGCTTACATCGCCAGCCGGTTCATCGCTGCGCTATATGACGACATCGAGCGAACGTCGTACCGGCTAGCGAATCCGCAAACCCTCTGTGACTGGTGGATTCAGGGAGCAGCCACCATCGCCCGAAGGCGGCGCCAGTCCCCGATGGTCGAGCGCGTGACAAGGTAGCGCCGCAGGCGCGTCAGCGGTGGAAAACCTAGCCTCTGGGTGCGCTGTTGGATTTCTCGCTCTAGCCAGTCAACATCGAAGCCTGACCAAACACCAGCGGGAGTGTTCAGGTTTCGATACAAAGTCGGTGCGATCTCGTCGTAGTAGATCGTGTCGAGTTCCTGGGGCGCGAGGCGCGAGGCGCGAAGCGTGTCACGCAATCGCAAGAAGCTCGCGTCGTCGAGTTCGGTGTCCAGAAACAGCTCGGAGATGGCCATCCTTGCTTGGCGGCGCGGATCAGCTGCCGACGCGTTGGCTGGCGACCGGTCGTGGCTCACCAGAACTCTCCGAACCAGGTGGCGAACTCGTGCAACTCCTCGGCGAAAAGGGAGGCTGCGGCCTGCGCCGCCAGGGCGCCCATGATGCCGCCCACAACAAACAAGGCGGTGCTGCAAAAGGGAGCCGCGGGTCCGCACACCAAGCCGGTCGCAGCTCCGGCCAGCGCTCCGCCCGCCGCGCTGCCGCCGAACACAATGGCCTCGTTCAGTCCCGCCTCGATCTTGTTGTCGGCGGTCCAGACGTTGTAGACGGCGATGGCAGCGGTGAACAGCAAGCAGCCGCGACCGACCAGTCGCCAGCGCGGGATCAGCGCCGTCACGGACGGTCGGGATCGTCCTGCGCTCTCGATGATTTCCTCGAACACCTGCTGGCGCTCGGCCTTGGCGAGGTTCGCGAACGTCTTGCCAGGGAACAGCTTGGCGGCCTTCTCCTCGATCAGCTGCGCCAGCGTTTTGCTGCTGGATTTCAGCGACTGGGCGGCGGCTCGGCCGATTGAGCTGCTCTGACGCCGGGTCTCTTCCATGATAGCGTCACGCATCTGCTGAGCGAACTCGGCACCGGCCTCCGCAGTTTCGTGCCCGGCACGGACATCGCTTAACACGTCGCGGGCCATCTGTTCGATCTTGCGGACGTAGTTGGCCCGAGCCCGCGCGTCCTTGATGAAGAGGCTACCGAAGTTGCGCGCGCTGGCTGCAAAATCGTCGAGGGCGGCGCGCAGGTAACCGTCCCGGCTCCCGGTGCCGAGCGGTCCGGGCAGCGGGCTTTGCGCCAGGCACATCGTTCCATCGTCGATGGGCGTAAACGTCTGGGCCTCGGACAGGGGCCCTGGAATCTCACCGCCAGGCATGGGTCGTCAGTTTACTTATCGCTTGATGGTTCGGAAAGTGTCGCAGGACCCGGACGACTTCTCGCCCGGGGTGAGGATCGTCACATGCCGTCGGACAGGTCCGAGCGATCCGCGCGCGGCACGATTCCGCAACTATGACCGGCACGGGCGCGATAAGAAAGGGACGCGCGCACCGCATCGCATCGCCAAGAAAGGAAGCCCAATGGCCTCGGGTCTCATCACGGTAACCCCCCTCGCGGGCAACGACCTGTACTTTCGTTCGATGACGGGCGACGAAGAAATGGGGCGTCCGTTCGAATTCATCGTCGACGTCCTCAGCAAGAATCCCAGCATGAAGCTGGTCGAAGTGCTTGGCCAAACGATGACCGTCACCGTCCCGACCTCGGTGCCGGACCCTCGTCATTTCAACGGTTACGTCACGCGCTTTTCCCAGATCGGCACGTCGGGCAACTATTTCGTCTATCGGGCGGTTCTTCATCCCTGGCTGTGGTTCCTTGGCCAGGCCAGTGACTGCCGCATTTTTCAGAACCACAGCGTTCCCGAGATCGTGAAGAAGATCTTCCGGAAGTACCCGACCAATTTATTCCAAGAGCCCCTCGAAAAACCTGGCGAAGACTATCCGCCGCGCGAGTACATCGTCCAGTATCGCGAAACCGACCTGAACTTCATCAGCCGTCTGCTGGAAGAGGTCGGGATCTCGTATCACTTCATCCATGGGCCGACCAACCACACCTTGGTTCTGACCGACTCGGTCGCCGGTCGGAAGCGTGAACCTGGATACGAGCAGGTGTCTCTTCGTGCACTGACGGACTCCGGTCACACCGAATGTCTGACGTCCTGGCATGTCACCCAAGAGGTCAAGAGCGCCGGTTACGTGCTTAAAGACTTCGATTACCTGAAGGCGGGCGCCCCGTTGCTGTCGCAACGAATCCCCGAAGCGGACAAGAACCGGCACGTCATGGGGGAATTCTACGACTACCCTGGTCGCTACCTCACCCAGGAAGATGGCGACAAGTCAGCGATGATTCGACTGAACGAGGTCCAGTCCTATTACGAGACCGTCGCTGCGGCGGGTCCTGTCCGAGGGATTGGAACGGGAAATATCTTCATGCTCATCGACGCTCCGTGGAGCGACGCCACGAAAGAGCACCTGGTCGTCAAGGCTCACTATGAGCTGCGCGGACAAGAGATTGAGTCAGGCGCCAAATCGGACCAGGACGTCTTTCACTGCTCGTTGACACTCGTGGAATCGCAGTTGCCGTTCCGGCCGATCAGGCGATCGCCGCGGCCAGTTGTTCAAGGACCACAGACCGCCATTGTCGTGGGCCCCAACAAGGATGACGACAACGCGGAAGAGATCTGGACGGACAACTATGGTCGGGTCCTGGTTCGTTTTCATTGGGAGCGGCTTGGTAAAGACAAGCCCAACGATCCCGAGCGGACGAGCGACGAGCAGGACAACCTGGCGAAACCCTGTTTCGTCCGGGTGGCTTCCCTTTGGGCGGGAAAGCAGTGGGGCGTTCAATTCACGCCGCGCATCGGTCAGGAGGTGATCGTCGAGTTTCTGGAAGGCGATCCGGATCGCCCGATCATCACCGGTCGTGTTTACAACAGCGTCAACATGCCCCCCTATCCGAACGACAAGAAAACCCAGAGCGGCATCAAGACCCACAGCACGAAAGGCGGCGGGCCGAACAACTTCAACGAGATCCGGTTCGAAGACAAGAAGGGCAGCGAGGAGCTGTTCGTGCAGGCGGAGAAGGACAAGAAGGTCAACGTCAAGAACGATCGCGGCGCCACCATCGGCGCCAACGATTCGATCTCGGTGGGTGGCGATCGCTCGGTCAGCGTCACGGGAAATCTGGCGGTGACGGTTAGTGGCGGCGGCAAGAGTCCGAATCACAGCTCGCACAGTGTGACGGGGAAGTACAACTTGCACGCGTCCGACACCATCGAAGGCGATGCGCCCAACCACATCAAGCTGACCTGCGGTAGCAGCTCAATCCTGATCGAGCCCAACAAGATCACGTTGATGGCGGGGGGAAAGGCGTTCGTCGTCCTGGACGAGCACGTGCTGGCCCAGTCGAGCGAGGCGAGCGCCATCGTGCTCGATGCCAATGCCTTCACCAAGGCATCGACAGGCGCGGCGGTGCTGCTGGACGCGAATGTTCTGGCGCAGTCGAAGGCGGTCAGTCAGTTGCTGCTGGACGGAAATGCCACGCTCACGTCAAAAGCGGACGTCAAGGCGGGTGGCGCGAATGTCGAGATCAGCGGCCAGCAGAAGGTCACGGCAAACGGAGGCGGTGCCCAGTTGGAACTGGCGGTGGCCGGCGCGACCTTGTCTGGCTCGAAGGTGGGCATCTCGGGCCAGAGCACGACCGAAATAACCGGCGCGCTGGTGAAGATCAATTGAGCGCCGGTAACGGCGCTTTTGGCAACGAGCTGACGTGAACAACTACAACCTGATCAGTATCGTGATGGCGATCGTCATTCTGGGCGGCGGCTATATGTATTACGCGCGCAACCGGCGCGACGTTGAACGCAACCTGATGGAGGCGCAGTCGTCCGCCCCGGAGAAAGAACGATCTCCAGCGAGCAAACCGCGCGTGCCGCTGCCCTTTGTGCTGCTGTTGGTCGGGGTATGCCTGGGTTTGTTTTTCGGTTATCCGCAGTTCGAGGCGATGTGGCAAGCGCGCCACCCAGCGGTCAAGGAACACCTGGCCGAGCTGATCCAGGTCGCGGCCAAGCAGTTGGACTGCCCCGCCGACGCTGTGAAAGTCACCGCCGAGAACCCGATGCAGGCGCGCGTGGATGCGTGCGGCAAAACGATGACCTTCCGCTGGGGGCGCGTGCGAACCAACCGGTTACCCCACCACTGGCACCCCGTCGATCCGAACTGCCGTTTCGAATATCTGGGCAGCAGCACGCCTTGTTCGTGAATCGGACATCAGTCGTATGCCTTCGAACCTGACAGAGACCCAAGACACCCTGGCAGCATTCGTGCGCCAGGACCGGTATCAGGCCATGGTCGTTCGCGCCACCCAGGTCGAGCTGATCTACGTGCTGAAGATGGTGGAGGCGCTGGACCAGCGCGAGCCAGCGCACGTGTTCGGCCTGTTCGCCCAGCCGGTGCCGGGAGACGCCAGCGCCTATGTGACGGCTGTGTTGGAAGGTCTGCGCACGCAGCTGGAGCGCGTGAATCAACTGCGGATGGCGGCCGGTGAGCCGGCCTGGCCGCCATTTCCGGCCGCCTGCACCGACAGCGCGCTGTCGGCGTCGCGGCGGTTGCGCGCCGGGATCGTGCACGCCGCCAATCTGGTCCCGGGCGCGCATGAACATCGCTTAGTGATTTGTCTTTTGCCACAGTCGATCGAAAGGCCCGAGGCATACGCCGAAGCCATCGCCGCGATCTTGCCGTCGGCCACGCTGGCGCCCGAAGAGAACTGGCCACGGGTCCGTTTGATCTTGCGCGATGACGGAGCGCCGCCGCGGATCATCGAGGCCCTTCGGCGCAGCAAGAACCCGGACGTGCTGATTTACGAACCAGACTTGAGTCCGCCGGCGTTGATGGACGCCATGGCTCATGACGTGTGTGAGCCCGGTCTGCCGGAAGCGCAGCGGATGCAACTGCTGACCGAGCTGGCGTCTTTGGACTATGCGTATGGCCGCCTGGAAGATGCCAGCGCCAAGTACGAAATTCTTTACGAATACTATCGCCGCCATGATGCGCCGCTGATGCAGGCGTTCGTCCTGCAGGGCGTGGGTGATGTCTTGAGGCGGGTGGGTCCATTGCCGCTGGCCCGGGAACGGTATGCCCAAGGGCTGACGTTGGCCATCACAACGAAGGGTCTGCCGTTGATTCAGGCGCTCGCCTTCGCGGTCGGCGACGTCAGCCTGGAGCTGCAGCAATTTCGGGATGCCGCTGATCACCTTGAGATCGCCCGCAAGATAGCCATGAGTCTGCACAACCGTCCGGTCGAGGCGGATGCGCTGGAAAAGATCGGCGACGCGCGGCTGGCTCTGAAACGTCCTGGCGAAGCGATCAGCGCGTGGCGCGACGCCGCGGCAGTGTGTCGGATCGCCGGATACAAGGAACGGCTGCTCAGCGTTCTCGGGCGCATGGCAAGTATCTTCGGTGGCGCGCGCATGCACGCTGAACAGCGCGCCTGCGAAAACGAGATGGCGGCTGTTCGCGCGGGCGCGCCCGTCAAGCCGCTGCCGGCGGCGTCCAGCGGCGCGGCGGCGACGGGACCCGGCGGTCGCGGCTCGCCGGGTGGGAGTCAGGCGTGACAGAACACGGCGGTGGCGGACAGGGATCGTCAGCGGGGCTGGCGCCACGCGAACGGACCGCCGCGCTGCCGGCGTCCACCACGCCCGCGCCACCGCATCCGCTGATCAGTCCGACGGGGAACGTCGCGGTCGACGCGCTGGCCACCCTGGTGAACCGGGCCGCCGAGCCGTGGCAGGCGCTGCCCAGCCAGACGCCGGTGGAGAAAGTCGCCACCGTCGTCAACGGCGTGCTGGGCGTCCTGAACATGGACATCGCCGTCGACGCCTTCAACATGGGCGTGGGCGCGCTGTCGTCGCTGGTGCCGTGGCCATCGATGCCGGCGGCGGTGCTGGGCATGCCTCACATCGGCACGCCGCACACGCACGTGCACCCGCCCAGCCTGATTCCGCCCGCGCCGCCCGTTCCCTTGCCAAGCATCGGCACCGTCGCCGTCGGCGGATGCGTCTCGGTTTTGATCGGCGGCGTGCCGGCGGCGCGCGCCGGCGATCTGGGTTTGGCCCTGACCTGCGGGACGCTGGCCCCGCCGTTCGAGATTGCCACCGGATCCAGCAGCGTGTTCATCGGTGGGTCTCGCGCAGCGCGGATGGCCGACATCACCAAACATTGCGGAGCGGCCACGCCCAGCGAATTCAGCAGCATCGGAGCCGGAATCTCCGCGGCGGTGGGATTGCTGAACGCCGCTGCGTCTGGCTCCGCCGAGGCAGCAGCCACCGCCATTGCCCAGACGGCGGCGGATACGGTCAAGGCGGCGGTGGCGGCGCTGATGGGCACCGATCCGGGCGCGCCGCCGTGCCTGGGCGCCGTCATGATGGGCAACCCCACCGTGCTGATTGGCGGCTTCCCGATCCCGCCCGTCGAAAATTTCGCGCGCGCTTTTTTCCAGAAGCTGCTCAAACCACTGGCCGACGTTCTCCACGGCGCGATCGGCAAGGCACTGGGCAAAGGCCGCCTGGCCAACTTCTTTCACGAGCTGGTCTGCCACACCACCGGCCA
>DATATI010000051.1 GCA_036268875.1 Polyangia bacterium
CGGCCGTGAGGCTCCGGAAGGCCGCGAAGTGACGAGGGAACAATGACGACAGGCCCGCGAGCGCCTGAATTGGACGCGCCACGACCTCTCGACGGCGACGAACGTTCCCGTGTGGTTCATTGCGGCCTTCGAAGATGGTAAGGCGACGCCGGACTTCCTCGCCGGCTATGAAGTCGATTTGCGCGTCGCTCTCGAAGAACCGAGACGGGGCGGCGTGAGGCCGGGGGAAGGCTAGATAGTGACCGCGATTCGGTGGCCCGCTGGCGCGGCGATGGTAGTGGCGGCGATTCTTTCAACCTCGGCAACCGCCGAGAAAATCTCGGCGTCGGAAGCCATAGAAAAAATAGAATCTCGCGACGAGGCGACAGTATCGTTTGTTTTCGGTATCTACACGGGGATATATCGGGCAAACGAAAGTTTAATTTCAACGGATGTTCCCCCTCTTCGGTGAGCACGGTCCGGGGGTAACGGGTTGAATTTATTTCACTTTTCGACGTTGTGGGAGTTTCTTCTTGGTGGCTACTCGGGCCGGGGCGAGCGGCAGCGCGGTGGGGATGGCGATGCTGGCGGCGTCGAACAATCGGCGGACGTCGTCGCGCGGCTTAGGAACCTGATGGTAGGAAGGTCGCCCGCCAATGCGAATTTCAGTGACGCACAGGCCGGCGAGGCGGTGGAGTCCTTCCCTAACCGTCATGTCGCTGTCACGCCAACGCCGCCGGAGTTCCTGCGCCATCAGATAGGCCAGCATGACGACGACGGCATGGCCGCGCGTGCGGTTCTCGGCGCGCAGATAGACCGGCCGCATTTCCAGATGCACGGACTTGCTGTCGCGGAACGCCCATTCGACTCGGGTCAGGTCCTTGTAGCGGTCGTGCACGACGTCCTTCGATACGACGGCTTTGGGCAGATCGGTGCGCAGGGCGTAGCAACCATCGAGGCGGGCCAATTCGGTCAACGCCTCCTGATCCACTGCGAGGGCCACGGAGCGTTGCTCCGCGGCGACCTGAACGAACCTGTCGATATGCAGCGTCTTCGCCCGGGCTTTCAGCTTGGAGAGCTGCGTTTTCGCCGCCGCCCTCGGGTGCTCTCGCAGATATTTGTTCGCCGTCTCGCCGGCCGTTCGCAGCGTCGTCAGTCTATCCTGCCGCGAGGCCGCCAATTCCTCGGCGCGGGCCGGATTGCGTCGCAGCACATAGCGCTCGCCGTCCTTGCCTTCGACCTCCGCCAGGGTCTCTTCGAACAAGTCCATCTGCAGCACGCCCGCCGCGATCAAGCCGTCGATCTGCGCCTTGGTGATGGCGGTGATGTAATGGAAATCGGCGGCGCCCAGTTCGGCGCGTTGCGGCGCTTTGATCATGCCGCGGTCGCCTACGAAAGTCACCCGTTCGGCGCCGAAACGCGCCGCCGCCTTGCTCAGCTGCGAGGAGAACGTCTTGACGTCCGACGTATTGCCGGCGAACAGCTCGATCGACAGCGGGCGCCCGTCGACGTCGCACAAGAGGCCGATCACGATCTGGCGCTTGCCCGACTTGCGATCCCGGTTGTAGCCGAAGGCGGCGAACGCGTTCTGCTCGCCTTCCAGATAAGTGCTGGTCACGTCGTAGAGAAACACATCCGGCGCCGACGCCGGCTTTCGCTGAGCAAACAGCCGGGTCTCGATATCCGCCTGATGTTGCGCCAACCAATCCAGATTGGCGTAGAGATCCGGCACAAGGCGGACCTGGCGGGGATGGTCGCGGCGGCGGCCGAGAGGGCGCTGGAGTTGGTCCAAGGTCCCTCGGTGGGGGCGGTTTGGCTGTTGTCGCAACTGGCCCGCGACCTCGGCATCGTCGCCGCCCTGGGCTCGGATCGGCAGGGCAAGCTGGCG
>DATATI010000052.1 GCA_036268875.1 Polyangia bacterium
CTACGTCAACTGCCAGAACGGCAGTGAGTTCCCTGGCGTGCCCGGCATCAACGGCGAGGACTACCCGCGCGGCGTTCAGATTCGATCAGACCGCGCCGTGATCGCGCAGGTCACCGTCCACGCGGACCACCCCTTCTGGGAGAGCTTCGCCGAGAACTCATCGCTGAGGTTCGATCCGATCGCCGCGCAATACGTCGGCGTCTCGAACCCCGTCGCGACCATCGAGGACATGAAGGGCGTCGACTTCACCGCGTTCAAGGACAAGACCGGCGCGGCACTCCCGATGCGTTCCTGCCTGGACACGTCCCTCTACGCGCCGCCCTACCCGCCCGGCGATCAGCTCCACTTCGATCCGCTCAGCGTTCCCGTGGACAAGACCGGCATCGAGCCGAGGAAGGCCCTCAAAGACTATTTCGACTACCTCCGCTACACGCAATCGACCCAGGGCCACCTCAACTCCCAGGGTCTCTGCTTCGTCGCGCGCAATTACGGCTCGCCTCCGGGAGGTTCTTGATGCACGCCGTTTTCGCGCGATTCGTGTTCGCCGCGTCGGCGTCCGGCAGCCGCGGCGCCGGTCTTCACTGTTGCAGTCGATCTGCTGTTGCCATAGGCTTGAAACCGTGAAGAAGGCGCCACAGGTATCGGTCGACGTCGGTTCTCTGAAGAAGCGGATCCGGGATGTGGGCCTGCGCGGCACCGGTTCCCGAATCGCGGTGCTCCGGGTGCTGCAGGCGGCCCGCGCTCCGATGACCCACAACGAGGTTTCGGACCAGCTCACCTCCTCGGGGTACGATCACGCGACCATCTATCGAAACCTCGTCGATCTGAGCCGGGCGGGCCTGCTCGCGCGGACGGATCTCGGCGACCACGTCTGGCGGTTCGAGGTGCGGCGCGGGAGCGCCGACCACAAGGCGCAGCACCCGCACTTCGTCTGCGTCGACTGCGGAGACGTGAACTGCCTTCCCGAGAAGGCCGTCAGCGTGCGCGGCACGCCCGGGGCCCCGCGGGCACTCCGCCGGCGGCGTGTCGTGATTCAGCTCCAGGGCCGCTGCGACAATTGCGAGCGGCTGGCCGCCGCCGGCTGATCAACTCGCTGCGCTTCTGGAACGGACGAATGCGGCAGCGTTCGTGTCGGCCGCGTGCACCTCGACCGACAGGTGCCCGAACGTGCAGACCGCGAGAATCTGCTCCTTGAGCTCCGCGGCGGAGCGCGATGCGTGCGAGACCGCGCGTACCGTGCAGCCGTGCACCCCACCGCCGAGCGGCCAGATGCGGATCTCCTCGATGCGCAAATCGCCCTCACTCTCGAGGCGGGCGATCACGCGCGCCCGCAGCGTCGACGCCTCGCCGGTCATGTCCATGAGCTCCCCGGCGGTCCTGCGCGCAAGACCCACCGCCCAGACGAGGATCACCGCGGCGCCGATGAGGCCCGCGGCCGGATCGAGGCCACGCCAGCCCGCCAAACCGAGCAGTTCTCTCTCGCCCTTGATCGCCCGAACAGGCGCCCACCGGATGCGTCGGTGGCGTGACCCACCTTTACCGCCCCACACGAAACCGTTTCGCCGTAAGAATCATGTTCGATGCAGGGTAAACGGGCGGGCTCCACCGACCCGATTTTTGTCGGGCGCGAACGAGAGCTGGACCAGCTCTCGCGCGGGCTCGAGGAGGCGTTCGCCGCGAAAGGGCAGCTCTTTCTCCTCGTCGGCGAGCCGGGCATCGGCAAGACCGCGCTCTGCGACGCCGCGACGGGCGCGGCTGCTGCGCGCGGGTTGCCCGTCCTTTGGGGGCGTGCATGGGAAGCAGGCGGGGCGCCGGCCTACTGGCCCTGGCTCGACATCCTCGCAGGGCTGGCCCGTCGCCTCGACGACGGGGCGCTTGCCGCGAGCTTCGACGCGGAAGGGGCGGCGTTGCTGGCCGAGCTTGTCCCCGAGATTCGCCAGCGCCTCCCGCCTGCGCCCACCTTCTGGCCACCGCCGCCCGACGAGGCGCGCTTCCGTCTTTGCCGCGCCGTCATCACGCTCGTGCGTCGTACAGCAGCGCCCGCGGGGCTGGTTCTCGTCTTCGACGACTTGCACTCGGCCGACCGGGCCTCGCTGCTGCTCCTCTATGCGCTCGCGCGCGAGCTGCGCTCGCTTCGCGTGTTGCTCCTCGCGACATGCCGCGACGTCGAAGCGCGCCTCGACGCCGACACCAGTGAGCTGATCTTCTCTCGGATCGCGCGCGAAGGCACGACGTTGACGCTGCCGTGCCTGGATCGCACCGCCTCGGCCGACCTGCTGCGTGGACGACACGTCGGCGCGTTGCCCGCCGATCTCGAGACGCGCATCTTCGACAGCACCCACGGCAACCCGCTGTTCCTCGTCGAGATGCTGCGTCTTTACGACGATGAAGGGCCGGCGGCGATCGCGGCGGGCGTCGTGCCGTCGGGCGTGCGGGACGTCATCCGGCAGCGCCTCGCGCGCGTGGCCGACGATACCCGAACGTTCCTCGAGCTAGCGGCCGTCGCGGGCGACGAGGTCGACCCGCCGCGGCTCGCGGCGGCGGCGGGCCGGGACGTCGCGTGGGTGGCGGCGCGCGCGGCCGAGGCCTCGCGAACGGGCATTTTATGCCAACGCGCACGGCGGCTCTGGTTCTCGCACGCCCTCGTGCGGGAGGTCCTTTACCGCGAGCTCGGAGACGACGAGCGCCGGACGCTCCACGCCGCCGTCGGCGCTGCGCTCGAGCGCACGGTTAGTACCGAGGCCGCGACGCCGCTCATGGAGCTCGCGCACCACGCGCTCGAGGCCGCGGTCGATCTGCCCCACGCCGCCGACTTGGCGGTGCGTGCCGCCGCGCGCGCTGCCGCAGTCGCGGCCAACGATCAGGCCATCGTCGTCCTCGAACGGGCTGTCACCGTGCTGGACGCGGCAGCCGCGCCGGCCCTGCTGCGCGCGCGTGTCCTCCTCGCACTCGCGGAGGCGCGCATCCGCGCCGGCGACTCTGCGCAGGGCACGTCGCTGTCCTGCGAGGTTGCGACGATCGCCGAGCGCGCCGGTGATCCCGAGTTGCTGGCCAGGGCCGCGTTGACCTATGGGCTGGTGGTCAAGTTCGCCATGGTCGATCCGGTGATGGTCGACTTGCTCGAGAGCGCCATGGCCGCGCTGCCATCTGGCGACAGCCCGCTGCGCGCGCGCCTGCTCGCACGCCTGGCGGCCGCGCTTCAGCCCGCGGCCGACATCGACGAGCCGGTGCGCCTCGCGCGCGAGGCCATCGCCACCGCGCGCCGCCTCGGCGATCGGCGCGGCTTGCTCGAGACCACGTTCGACGGCCTCTCGGCGATGATGGACGTCGTCGAACCTCGTGAGCGGCACGTGCTGAACGTGGAGGTCGAGGCGCTCGCGGTCGCCGAGGGGGATCGCGAACGCCTGCTGCGCACGCATGCGCGCCTGGCGTTGGATCACTTGGCGCTGGGGGAGCTGCCGCTCGCCGACGCCCGCATCGACGCGTTCGAGACACTCGCGACCGAGCTGCGCGCGTCATGGATTGGCTGGCGTGTGCCGCTGTTCCGGGCCGTGCGCGCCAGCATCGAGGGGCGCTTCGCCGCTGCCGAGGCGCTGGAGACACAGGCGCGCGAGGCCGTGGCCCGCGTGGGCGATCCGCTGGGCGAGCGCGCTCTCGTGCTCCTCCGCGAGGGTTTTCTACGGATGGCCGAACGCCACGAGGAAATGCGCGAACACGACGCGCTGGCGCGACGTCAACGCGCAGGGCTTCGCCTCGCGCCGGCCTGGCAAAGCCTGGCCTCGGCGCTGCTCTTTGCGCGCCTCGAAGATGAGGCGCAGGCGGGTTTTCACCTCGACCTCGTGCCAGACGAGCAGCGGCCGCCCCACCGCAACATGTTCCCGCTGTGCTGTCTCGCCGAGCCGGCGGCCTTCGTCGGGACCACCGAGCTCGCCAGCGACTTGTACGGCCTGCTCGAGCCGCTCGCCGATCAGTACGTGATGCTGGGGATGTCGCAGATGAATTGGGACGGCCCGATCGGCCGCCTGGTCGCGTTGCTCGCCGAGCGGCTCGGCCGTCCGGATGAGGCGGTGGCGCGTTTCGAAGATGCGCTCGCGCGCCTCGAGCGCCTCGGCGCGCGCCCGCTGCTCGCGCGCACGCGCTACGAGCTCGGCCGCACGCTGTGGGGTCGCGCGAGCGCGGGCGCAGGGGATCGTCAGCGTGCCCGGACGCTGCTCACCGACGCGCGCGCTCTCGCCAGCGAGCTTCGGATGCCCGGCCTCATTCGCCTCATCGATGCGCGCCTCGATACCTGGAACGAAACCGCGGCGACACCTGCGGTCGGGCCGCCCGCTGCGCTCAGCCTTACACTCGAGGGGGAGTTCTGGACGATCACGAGCCCGGCCGGCAAGACGTTCCGTCTCAAGGACAGCCTGGGCCTGCAGTACCTCGCGCGTCTCGTCGCTGCGCCAGGCCGCGAGATCCACGTCCTCGAGCTGGTGCGGAGCGCGGGCGGCTCGGATGAGGGACCGGTCGACGGCGGCGATGCGGGGGAGCTGCTCGACGACGAGGCGCGCGCCGACTACGGCCGCCGCTTGGAAGACCTGCGCGACTCCCTCGCAGAGGCCGAGTCCTTCGGGGATGCCGTGCGCGCCGCGCGCGCCCGTCAAGAGATCGACTTTCTCGCCGCCGAGCTGGGGCGCGCCGTAGGCCTCGGAGGCCGCGCACGTCGGGCTGGGTCCGCCGCCGAACGGGCCCGCAGCGCCGTGCAGCGACGTATCAAGAACGCGCTCGCGCGCCTGAGCGAAGCGGCACCCGAGCTGACGCCTTTCGTGACCCAGGCTGTACGCACCGGAAACTACTGCGTGTACCGCCCGCCGGGCACCTAGGAACGGCGACGGAACGCCCGTTCTGTCGAAGGTCACGCCTCCTTGATCAAAAAGGACAAGGAGGACGAGATGCTCGCGGGAACCTTAAAAGCTGTAATGGCCGCGGTGTCGGTTGCTCTGGCAATCGGATCGACCCCATTGGTTCGGATGCGGACGCCCTCGCCGCCCGTTGCGCCCCAGAGGGCCTACCGCGTACCGGTTCGCCCAGTGGACCAGGGCTGCCGCGAGATCGCAGTCTCCGTCCATCCGGTCTCGGCTCCACCGATCGTAGCTGCCCCGACTGGCTCCTGACCCGAGAGGGCCCCGTGAAGATCGCCCTGCTCAAGGCATTGTTCGAGCGTAAGGCGCGCGCGATCGCACGCCGGCCAGCGTTCGCCCGCAGCGTGGGACAAGCGCGGATCCACCTCGGAAACGGGCTCGCGTGCGACGTCGAACACGAGGACCGCAAGCTGCTCGTCGACCAGCCGGCGTCCGAAGGGGGCGGCGGCGCCGGACCGCCGCCCGACGATCTTATGCGCGCCAGCATCGGCGCCAGCCTGGCCATGGGCTACCGCTTGTGGGGCGCGCGGCTCGGCGTCGCGATCGATGCCGTCGACGTAGAAATGACGTGCGAGTATGACCTGCGGGGCCAGCTCGGCGTCGCGGATGACGTGACCGCGGGCTGGCAGAGCGTGCGCTTCGACGTGACGATCGCCAGCGCCGCGCCCGAAGAGGACGTCAGGCACGTCGTCGACAGGGCGAACCGCCTGAGCCCCATGCTGGCCAACCTGGCGCTCGGCGTGCGCCGCGTCCACCGCCTGTCAATCGTTCGCGTCCGGGCAACGGAACGAACCGTTCCCTAGGAGGTCACGCCTCTGGGTTTGTCAGCCAGCACAAACCCAAACAAGGAAACGACGATGAACCTCAAGAAGAACCTCGTGAACACCACTCTCGCTCTCCTCGTCCTTGCCGCCGGCGCCCACGTTGCAGGCGCCGCGGAGCCCGTCACCCGGAACGCCGCCGCGGCGGCCACGCGCGCCGACATCGGCAAGACGCTGGGTTTCGTGCCGCAGTTCTTCTTCAAGTTGCCGGAGGGGATGCTGCCCGGCACGTGGGAGGAGATGAAGACACTGCAGATGAACCCGAAGACAGCGCTGTCCGGCCGCACGAAAGAGCTGATCGGTCTCGCGGTCGCGGCGCAGGTCCCGTGCCGCTATTGCATCCTCGGACACACCGAGTTCGCGAAGCTCAACGGTGCGAACGAGGCAGAGATCGGCGAGGCCGTGGGCATGGCGGCCATCACGCGCCACTGGAGCACGTTCCTGAACGGCATCCAGACCGACGAGACCAAGTTCCGCGCCGAGATCGCGAAGATCATCGCAAACGTCAAAGCCTCGGCTGGCAAGCCGCCCGCGGGCAAGCCCGTGACCGTGGTCGACGGCGACACCGCTCTGGCCGAGGTGACGCAGTTCCTCGGCTTCGCGCCCGAGTTCCTGCAGCGGTTCCCGAGCGCGGCGCGCGCCGGTGCCTGGCGGCAGATGCGCGACGTGCAGATGAGCCGCGTGACGGCGACCTCGGGTAAGAACAAAGAGCTCATGGGGCTGGCTGTCGCGTCGCAAGTGCCGTGCCGCTTCTGCATCATCGCGCACACCGAGTTCGCGAAGCTCAACGGCGCGACCGACGCCGAGATCACCGAGGCGATTGCCATGGCCGCTTTCACGCGGGAGATGAGCACGATGCTGAATGGAATGCAGGTCGACGAGGCGCAGTTCCGCAAGGACGTCGACCACCTCGTGAAGAACGTCACGACCAAGAAGGAGCGCGCATCTCGCTGAACGGTCGAGAACGAGTGAAAACACCTTTCGAGCGGGAGCCGGGGTCGCGCGCGACGCGGCTCCGGTTTCCCGCGCATCAAACGCAAAACGAACGGGGAACGGAGGTGCGGCCAGCGGCGACGGCTGGAAGTACCGCGGCCAAAGCTTCACTTGCTACTTCTCTAGGCTGGTGGCAACCACCGCAAGCCGGCGAGGCGCCCTCAGTGCTTGTCGGCACCCACCAGCTGCAGGCGCACTTGATCGATGGTCTCCTGGCGCGCTTCCGGGCGATCGGTGACATAAAGTTCCAGCAGTCTTGCCAGCTGCTGTCTCTGTCCCGCGCTCATGTGCGGCGCCAACGAGCCTTGCCCTTTTGACGGAGGAATCTTGGCCCCGTCCCCGTCGCGGGGCGTCCGGTCGTCGGAATTTGCCGGCTGCTTCTTGTGCCCCTGGGATTCGGCCTTCCGGGTTTCGATCTGGATTTCCTTGTCCAGTTGTTTGGCCCGTTTCTCCTCGCAGCCTTTCGGTTCACATTCTCCAGGGCAACCACATTTCGACTTGTGGTCGCAATAGCAGGTTCCGGCGGAATCCTGGCGGCACCCGCAGGCATTCTTGGTTTCCTCGTCGGCGGCGAAGCCACTGCCACCCGACGCAAAGAGCGTTACCGCGAAGCACACCACGGCGACTTCGCGAATCAGCGTTGCATGAATCATCAAGTAATTTGAGAACCTCGAACCCACTACCGTCAAGATTTGGCTATCATTCAAGCCAATGGCCGACCATCACCACCACGCGCCGATGGCCGACCATCACCACGGCCACAGTCACGTCGTCGGGCCGCGGTTCGCCGTCGGCGCCGCCGTCAATTTCGCTTTCGTGTTGGCCGAGATCGCGTTCGGGGTGGCGGCGCACTCTGTCGCCTTGGTCGCCGATGCCGCGCACAACTTTGGCGATGTCCTCGGCCTTTTGCTGGCGTGGGGCGCGACGATACTGGCGCGAAAGCTCCCGTCGTCGACGCACACCTACGGTCTGCGAAAGACCACCTTGCTGGCGACTCTGGCCAACGCGGTCCTCCTGCTGGTGGCCGTCGGCGGCGTGGTGTGGGAGGCGATACAACGGCTCCAGGATCCCGAGCCTGTTCGCGCTGGCATCATCATCGTGATCGCCGCCGCCGGCGTGGTGGTGAATGGCGCCTCGGCGCTGCTGTTCATGAAGGATCGCCACGAAGACACGAATGTGAGAGCGGCCTTCGCCCACCTGGCCGCGGACGCTCTGATCGCCGTGTGCGTGGCGATCGCCGGTGGGCTGGTCTTTTTAACCGGCTGGCAGTGGCTTGACCCGGTGACCAGCCTGGCAGTGTCGGCGGCGGTCGTTACCATGTCCTGGCGGCTGCTGAAAGATGCCGTGGCGTCGGTCATCGATGCCGTTCCCGACCACGTCGATTACCGCGCCGTCCGCGAGTACCTGACCCGGTTGCCAAGCGTCTCGGAGGTGCACGACCTCCACATCTGGCGCCTCAGTTCGACCGAGACCGCGCTCACCGCTCACCTGGTTGTCCCGTGGTCCGTGTGTGAGCCGACCTTCCTCCAGGACGTCTGTCGGCAACTTCATGACCGCTTCGCGATCGAGCATTCGACCTTGCAGCTGGACGCCCCCGGCCTTGATCAGCCCTGCGCGCTGGCGCCGGACGACAAGGTCTGAGGGATCCGGCGGCGCCACCGCGACCACCGCTTGTCCCGCTCCGCGGTGTTCCGGCCGGGTGTTCCTTGACAGGTATTTGGGGAGCCCTCATCCTGAATCTTATTCTCGCCCTATCCCACAACCTGCGCGCGCGCCTTCTTGCAGCGGCCCTGCTGGTGCCACTGCTCGCGCTGGCCACCGCGACCAGCGGCATGGGGCTCCGTTGTCGGCTCACCGGCCAGGTATTGAGCGCCTGCTGCTGCGACAGCGGCGACGACGTTGCGCCAACGTCCCCGCCCATCGCAACGGTGGCGCAAGCCGATTGTTGCGATCGCGTTGTTCAGGACGCGTCGACCGTGCCGGCCGAACTGAGCGCCATGCCGACGGCGCCCTCCGACCAGAGCGCGCTTGTCGTTGCCTTTGACGTTACAGCGCTCGATCGCCTGCCTTCCGTCCTCGCGTCGCGTTCCGAGACCAGCGTCAGCACAGGACCACCGACAGTTCGCTTGCGCCTGGTCGCCAAGAGTTCGTTCCTCATCTGAGGCGTCGCGTTCGATCCGGGGGTGCGTGAGCGCGCCTTCCTTGGTGGACCGATCGTTGGCTTGCGCGCTGTAACAGCGGCGCACTTGTGAGGAGCGTCCGATGCGAGAAGAGAGATCCGGCACGAGATTGAATTGGGCGATGGGCTTCGCCGTCGTGGCGACCGCGGCGTGGGCTTTCCCGGCGCGCGCCGCGCCCGCTGACTCCCAGGTCGAGACGCCCATCGACCGTGCGCTGGCCACCGAAGCCAGGCTGCCGACGATTCTACGTGTGATCGGCGAGCGAAGTCCCGACCTGCGCGAGGCGACCGAGCGCGTGCGCGCCGCCGAGGCGCGGAGCGGTGCAGCGGCGCGCCTGCCGGATCCCGAGCTCAAGGGCGAGCTGCGGGGCGTGCCGCTCGCTCATCCGGTGAGCTTCGATCAGGCGAACACGATCATGCTCGGGCTGCGCCAGTCGTTCCCCGCCTGGGGCAGTCTGGACGCCCGCGAGCGCGCCGCCCGCGAGGACGCCGCCATTGCCGGGGATACGGCGGAGGCGCGCCGACAGGAGGTCACGGCGCAAGCCCGTCGTGCGTTCGCCGCCTATGCCAGCGCCGACCGCGCATACCGCATTCACCTCGAGCACGTGGGGCTGACGTCCCGGGTGGCTGAGATCGCCCGTTCGCTGTACCAGGTCGGGCACGGGTCGCAACAGGATCTGCTGCGTGCCCAGGCAGAGCTGTCGCGCCTGCACGTGGACGTCGCAGGGATCGAGCAGCAGCGCCGTTCGGCGCAGGCATTACTGAACGCCCTGATGGACCGCGATCCCGACGCCGCGCTGGGCCCCCCGCCCGAGATGTCTTCGCCCGAGGTCTTCGCCTCGGCCGAGGATACCGCCGCCGCCGACCAGAGCCTCGACCAGCGGCGGCCCGAGCTCAAGGCGGCCGCCCGCGCCGTGAAGCGCAGCGAAGCCGCGCTGGATGTGGCGAAGCGCGAGGCAAACCTGCCGTCATTGATGGTCGGCGCCGACTACTGGTACATGCCGACCCAACCCGTTCATCACGCCTACGGGGCGATGGTTTCGATGAGCCTCCCCTGGCTGAACCTGCGACACCGCGACGAAGTGAAGGCCGCCGAGCGCGCCAGCGCCGCCGAGAGAAGCGCCTTGCGGGCCCAGCAGGCAGCGGCGCGCTTCCAGCTTCGCGATGCCGATGCCAAGCTGCGGGCCGCCCGCGAGACTCTCGCGCTTATTCACAATCAGGTGCTGGCCGACGCGCGACGGAGCTTCGAATCGGCGCAGGCCCTGTTTCAAAGCGGCCACGGAGACGTGACGCCGGTTCTCGACGGGGCTCGAAACTACCTGCAGGTCCGGATGGACGAGGTGCGGGCGATGGCCGAGCTGGAGTCGAGCCAAGCGGATTACGCGCGGGCTGCTGGCTTGCCCGTCGTGGGGATGACGAACGGCACCGACCGGCAGGAGGATCAACGACAATGACTAGCCCAAAAACTGAGAACGGGCATGACGAGCGGCCGAACGCCGAGGAGCGCATTCCACCCGGAGTCGGCACCATGTCAGTGGTTCGGTGGGGCCTCGTCCTGGTGATGGGATTGATTGCTCTGCTCTCCATCGCCTACGCGACCGGAGCGTTGGCGAAGGTGTCGTTCGGCGGCACGCACGCCGCACAAAAAAGTCTCTACTACTGTCCGATGCACCCGTCGGTCGTGCAGGACCATCCCGGCGAATGTCCGATCTGCAGCATGACGCTGGTGCCGAAGCCTGAGGGTGGGTCCGACAAGAAGATGAAGCCGGCGACAACCAGGGCAGGAAGCCAGGCTCCAGCGGCTGAGGCCAAACCGGTGCCCGGTCTCGCGGATTTGGAGCTGCCGGCTGATCGCATCCAACTCATCGGAATGCGGACAGCCAAGGTCGAACGCGCCGCACTCGGTGATTCTTTGCGCGCCGTCGGTGTCATCGCGGCGAACGAACGGGGTCTTTCCGAGATCTCGGTGCGGTTTTCAGGATGGGTGCAGCAGCTCATGGTGTCCGAGACCGGTCAGCGGGTCCGGCGGGGCGAGGTGCTGGCCAACGTTTACAGCCCCGAAGTGCTGCGCGCGGAGCAGGAGTACTTGACCGCTCGGGGGTGGGACACGAAGGCTGGCGCGACCGGGGATTCCGTCGCTGTCGGGCACCACGGCGATTCCAGCCTTGGCGCGAGCATGCAAGGCGGACTGGCGGCGGACGCCCGCCATCGCCTGGAGCTGCTCGGTATTGCCGCCACCGAGATCGAGGCAATGGCGTCGCGAGGCAAGGCCAGCGACAGCGTGCCGATCCGCTCGCCCTCCGACGGATACGTCACGGCCCGGAACGTCGTCCCGGGCGCGGCGATCCAGGCCGGCGCGCCGCTGTTCGAGGTGGCGGACCTTTCGAAGGTTTGGTTCTTGGCTGACGTATTTGAGCAGGATGCCGCGCGCATCCGCATCGGACAAAAAGCAGTCCTCGAACTGGCCGCGTATGCCAACGAACATTTCAACGGCCGCGTCCAGTTCATCTCTCCGACGCTCAACACCGCAACGCGAACGCTGCGCGTGCGTCTCGAATTCGCGAACAAGACGGGAGCAGGCGGCGTGAAGCTGCGGCCGGGCATGTACGGGACCGTCGCCCTGGAGCTGCCGTCGGCCTCAGGGCTGGTGATCCCCTCCGAAGCCCTCGTCGACACCGGCGAGAACCAGTACGTCTTCGTCGCCAAGGCCGAGGGACATTTCGAGCCGCGCTTGGTGCAGGTCGGCGCCCGCGCTGGTGAAAAGGTGCAGGTCGCCAGTGGCGTCGCCGAAGGCGAGACGGTCGTGACGACCGGAAACTTCCTGCTCGATTCTGAGAGCCGCCTCCGCGCCGCCATCGACGGAGAGAGGGCTGCGCCGGCGGCGGCCTCTGGCGGTGGCGCTGGCGAAGGTCCCAACTGCGCGAACGACTTCGACGCCACGCGCTTCCCCGACAAGGCTCGAGCCTGCCGAGCCTGCGAGCGCCAGCATCGCGGCATGGGCTCGATGGAACAAGACTGCAAGGCCGCCATCGAAAAGCCCTGGAAGTAACGGGAGAACGTCATGGTCGAGCGAATCATCGAATTCTGTGCGCGCAATCGGGCTCTGGTGCTCATCGCCGTCGCGTTCGCCGTCGTCGGATCGACGGTGGCCATGCGCCACGCAAAGCTGGACGCCATTCCCGATCTCTCCGATCCCCAGGTCATCGTCTTCTCCGAGTGGATGGGGCGCAGCCCGACCCTGGTCGAGGATCAGGTCACCTACCCCATCGTCTCGAAACTGATCGGCACCCCGCACGTCACCGACGTGCGCGGCTTCTCGATGTTCGGGATGTCGTTTTGCTACGTCATCTTCGAGGAGGGAACGGACATTTACTGGGCGCGCAGCCGCGTCCTCGAGTACCTGAACGGCCTGCGGGGAACGCTTCCCGAAGGCGTCGCGCCCAACCTCGGTCCAGACGCGACCGGGATCGGCTGGGTGTTCCAGTACGCCCTGGTCGACAAGAGCGGCAAGCACGGTCTCGACGACCTGCGAACGTTCCAGGACTTCACGCTCCGCTACGCCTTGGGCAGCGTGCCGGGCGTCGCGGAGGTGGCCAGCGTCGGTGGCTACCAGAAGCAGTATCAGGTCACCGTCGATCCGAATCGCCTGCGCGCGTTCGGCGTCTCGCTGAAAGAAGTCACCGAGGCGATCCGCCAATCCAACAACGACGTGGGTGGCCGCATTCTGGAGATGTCGGGCCGCGAATACTACGTTCGGGGTCGCGGCTACATCACCAGCTTGTCGGCCATCGAGAACGTGACCGTCCGATCCAGCGGGCCTGCCGGCACTCCGATCTTGGTGAAAGACATCGGCAGCGTTCGATTCGGTCCGGACATCCGGCGCGGGCTGCTCGAATGGAACGGCGAAGGCGAAGCCGTCGGCGGCATCGTGGTCATGCGCTATGGCGAGAACGCCCTGGATGTCATTGAGCGGGTGAAGAAGAAGATCGCCGACCTCAAACCCAGCCTGCCCGAAGGCGTCGAGGTGGCGATCGCCTACGACCGCTCGGGGCTGATCGAACGGGCGATCGATACCCTCAAGCACGCCCTCATCGAAGAAGGGATCACCGTGAGCCTGGTGATCATCTTGTTCCTGCTGCACTTCCGCAGCTCGCTGCTCCCCATCCTCTCGCTGCCGATCAGCGTCGCGCTGTCGTTCATCCCGATGGTGCTGCTGGACATCCCGTCGACGATCATGAGCCTGGGCGGGATCGCCATCGCCATCGGCGCCACCGTCGACGCCGAGATCGTGATGATCGAGGCTGCCCACAAGAAATTGGAACACGCCGGCCCGGGCGCCGACCGCCACAGGCTGCTGGCCGAAGCGGCCAAGGAGGTGACGCCGGCGATCTTCTTCTCGCTGCTGATCATCGCGGTCGCCTTCCTGCCGGTGTTCACGCTGACCGGCCAGGCCGGACGATTGTTCAAGCCGCTCGCCTACACCAAGACGTTCGTCATGTTGATCTCGGCGGTCCTGTCGATCACCTTCGCGCCCGCGCTGCGCGATCTTCTGATTCGCGGCAAGATCAGGCCCGAGCACAAGCACCCGGTATCGCGGTTCCTGATCCGGGTCTACGAACCGTTCGTCTACATCGCCCTGCGCCGCCCAAAGTCGACCATCGCCATCGGCCTGTTCGCGCTGGCCTCCGCGGTGCCGCTGGGCATGAAGCTCGGCCACGAGTTCATGCCCCCGTTGAACGAGGGCGATCTGCTGTACATGCCGATCACCTTCCCGAACATCTCGATCGAAGAAGCCAAGAACCAGCTTCAGCATCAGGACCGAATTCTGAAGACGTTTCCCGAGGTCGAGACGGTGTTCGGAAAAGTCGGACGCTCCGAGACCCCGACCGACCCGGCGCCCATCACGATGGTGGAGACGACCGTCCGTCTGCGCCCGCAAGAGCAGTGGCGTAAGACGTTTCACGCGCGCTGGTACTCGTCGTGGGCGCCGCCGTGGCTGAAACCGCTGTTCCATCCGCTGTGGCCAGAAGAGCGGCGCCTCACCTGGGAGGAGCTCACCACTGAGATGAACAAGAAGATGCAGTTCCCCGGATGGACCAACGCCTGGACGATGCCGATCAAGACCCGCGTCGACATGTTGACCACGGGCGTGCGCACGCCGATCGGGATCAAGGTGTTCGGCACCGATCTCGAAGAGGTGGAGAAGATCGGAACCACGCTGGAGCACGTGATCGCGCCGATCAAGGGCACGCGCAGCGTCCTTTACGAACGCAGCCTGGGCGGCCTCTATGTGGACATCATCCCGAAGCCCGAGAAGCTGGGGCGGTATGGCCTGCGCGTCGCCGATGTCGAGCGGGTGATCGAGAGCGCCATCGGTGGCACGCCGATCGGAACCACCATCGAGGGACGCAATCGCTTCACCATCAACGTGCGTTATCCGCGCGACCTGCGCGGAGATCTGGAATCCTTGCGACGAGTCCTGGTCCCGATCGGGCCGGGTGGCTCCTCGATGCCGGCCAACAGCAGCGGCAGCGGCAACGGCATGAGTGGCGGCACGGGAACGCAAGGCTCGTTGTGGCCACCACTCGGGAGCACCGGCATCGTGCTTGCCCAGAACATGGACAACATGGCAGGTGGCGGCGCGTCCCCGGGCGGAGGCGGGCCGCCGCGCTTGTCGCTCCCGTCGGGCCGGACGTCCATGTCCGACGCCTCGGGCGGAGGCATGGCCGTGGGCGGAGGCAGCAACATGACCGGCGCGGCGGGAATGGCCGGCGGTCCGATGCTCGGCGGAGGGACGCCAGGCCCTGGTTCTCCAGAGGTTGGGGGGCAATCTTTCATCCCCCTCGGCGAGGTCGCCGACATCCGCATCGCCGGTGGGCCGCCGATGGTGCGGGACGAAGCCGGCTTGTTGGTAGGCTACGTCTACGTTGACATCGACCAGGGCCAGCGCGACATCGGCGGCTACGTGAACGAGGCCAAGGAGGTCGTGGCCGGCGCATTGGCCGACGGCACGTTGAAGCTGCCCGCCGGCACCTACCTCAAATGGACGGGGCAATACGAGCAGCTGCAAGAGATGGCGGCGCGCATGAAACTGGTCGTGCCGCTCACGCTGCTCATCATCGTGATGCTGCTTTTTCTGCAGTTTCGGAACGTGATCGAGGTGCTGATCATCTTGCTGTCCATCCCCTTCGCGCTGGTGGGCAGCGTCTGGTTGATGTGGCTGCTCGATTACCGCGTGTCGACGCCGGTCTGGGTGGGGATCATCGCGTTGGTCGGCCTGGCCGCCCAGACCGGCATCATCATGATCGTCTACATCGACAACGCCTTTCACAAACGTCAGGCGGAAGGACGCATCAACAACCTGAAGGACATCATCGCCGCGCACATGGAAGGCACCGTCCAACGGGTTCGCCCGAAGTTGATGACGGTCTCGACGATGTTGATCGGCCTCGTTCCGTTGCTGTGGGCCACCAGTTCAGGCTCGGACGTGATGAAGCGGATCGCGGCGCCCATGGTCGGTGGTCTGCTGACCTCGGCTTTTCTGACGCTGGAGATCATCCCGGTGGTGGTCACCTACTGGCGGCAAGAGCAGCTCTTGTGGCAGCGATTGGCCGCGCTCGGGCCCGGGCAGCTGCGCAGCTTGAATCGATCGGCGGCGGCGATCGCCGTCGGCGTGGGGCTGGCGGCGTCGACGGCCGTCGCGCGGATCTACGTCACGATGCCACCCGGCCTGTTCGTGCTGGGACAGCTGGTGGCCGCCGCTGTGTTCCTGGCCGGCGTCGCGGTCTATCTGTTTCGCCGCCCGGACGCGTACGCGGTGGTGTGGCCTGTGATCGAAGAGAGCCGCCCATGAAGCAATCGTCACGGGCGTCTTCCGCCATTTGCCGATATCATCGTCGTGGGATGATCAGCGTGAGGAATTTCAGCGCCGTCGCTCTCCTGGTTGCTCTGACCGCCGCCTGTGGCAATTCCTCCCCATTGCCGCAAGGGGGGAACGACGCCGCCGGCGGTGGCGCAGGTGGCGCGGCTGGAACGGGAGGAACCGCAGGCGGGACCGGCGGCGCCCCTACGGACGGTGGCTCGGACGCAGGGACGGGGTCTCCTTGTCCCAATCAACCGCCCGACAATGGCGCGGCCTGCCCGAAGGAGGGACTGGCGTGCGGCTGGGGCGACGACGTCCGGGGCGACAGCTGCCGGACGTTGGCCACCTGTTCGTCGCAGCACTGGAACGTGACCACCCCGAATGCGACTTCTTGTCCGCCGCTGCACGACCTCGGCGCGTGCCCGGCCGACACCAGCGTGACCTGCACGATGGACACGACCTGCGCGAAGCCAGACGGCAGCCTGTGTCGCTGCACGAGCTGTCGACCGACGGCTCCGATCTGTCAAAACCAGGGCGCCCCCAGTTGGTATTGCCCCGCCCCCGTGACGACCGCCGGCTGCCCGACGGCCGAGCCAAACTTCGGAACCGCCTGCAACGTCGAAGGCAAAGAATGCGGCTATTTTGCGCTCGACTGCGGACACCCGGACCGGGTGTGTTCGCACGGTGTCTGGACGCCCGGTCAAACTTTGGGATGCCCGATATCATCGCGTCGCGCGAAGAAGGACATTCGCTATCTTTCAGACGACGACGTCCGGTCGATCGCGTCCGAGACCTTGCGCCTGCGCCTGGCGACGTACGAATACAAAGCGGCGCCGTACGCCGGTCGTCGTCACCTGGGTTTCATCATCGAGGACAGCCCCGGTGTTCCGGCGGTCGATCGGGATGGCAGCCTGGTCGATCTCTATGGCTATACCAGCATGCTGCTCGCCACGACGCAGGCACAGCAGCGGCAGATTCAATCCCTCCAGCAACAGGTCAAGGATCTGCGGCGAGCGATCGATCGTCAGCGGCCCGACCGCTCTGGCAACGTCGCGTCGCCGCGATAGCTCACCACCGGTCACACGGGCGTGAATTTGGCGAGGTCGTGAATACCCAGGATCTTTTCCAGCTCGCCGACGTCCTTCAAGGATCCCTCGAACCCACCGCTGCCCAGCAGCTTGTGCTCCTGATCCTCGAAACGATCGCCCAGCTTGTCGAACTCTGTTTCGCTGAACTGTTCCCGATAGACGGGGAAGAGCTCGGTGTCCTCCCAGGCGGCGTGGGGAGCGTACATCCGCGCGAAGCTTTGCAGATCGGCCACCAGGGCCAGACGCTGTTCGGAGGTGGGGGCTTTTCCCGCCTTCGTCGCGCCGATGATCGACTCAGTGAGCTTCCGGCCGCCCAAATGCTGCACCCGCAACACCTTGGTCAGGTCCGTCAGCTTGCCGGCCTTTTCCAGCTTGGGAAAAACGAATTCTTCCTCCAGCTTCTCGTGGTAACCCTCGACGAAACGATGGACGATGTTCGCCGCGGCACCGACGACGCTGATGACCGTCCCATCGTTGGTCCCCAGTCGGCGCGCCGCCTCGTCATAGATCAGCAAGACGCGCCGAAGGATCCCATGCTCTCGCATCAGGTCCTCGGTCGGGGGGACATCGTCGGCTTTACCCTTCGTCGCTGCCTTCGGCGCCGCCCCAGCGCCGGATGAAAGCAAAAGCAAACCGGCGCCCGCGGCGCCCGCCAGCAACTCTCTTCGGTCGCGCCTGATCGGCTTCATGGCGAAGATACTAATCACGGCAGGCTGCGGGTGGGACCCTCAAAAGCTGACGCGGATCCCGATCACGGGCCCTTGAAGCACACAGGTCGACAGATCAGCGCAGAAACTGGCCGGCAAAAGGCGTAGGAATTCGTACCCCAGTTCCAGCCCCACGCCGGGTCCCAGCGCGATGATCACGCCGGCGCCCGCTCCGGCGCCCCACCCGTCGCCGTGATCGGCCAGGAACACCCGGCCGGCTCGTCCGGTGAGGACCAACGCCACGTTGGACATGCGCACCGGCACCACGCGCACAGACGCCAGCGCCAGCCCGTACGACGGGGTGGTGTCGCCGCCGCGAACGTAGCTGCCTTCGAAGCCCGGCGCGACGCCGTCGGCGAGAAAATACCGAAAGCCTCCCGCGGCCAGAAAACCAGACGCGGACGAGTAACCAAGACCGAGCGAGATCTCCGACGTTCCTTGATCGCCATAGACGGGAACCACGAGACGCGGAGGCGGCGGTGGTGGTGGCGGATACGTCGCCGCGGTGGGACTTTCAATGGCGGGCGGTGGCATGAGCGGCGGCGCAGAAGGCGGCGCGGACGGCGGCAGCGCCGGCGTCCCTGGCTGGGGGGGCGGCATCAATGGCTGTGCAACAACGCCCGGCGCCCCCGCCGTCATCAACAGAAAGCCCGCGACCGCGACTACCGACTGGCTCGTCTCGCCACGCACGGGCGCAAGGCTAGCACCAAGAGCGGCGGTCACCGCCGATCATCGGGTCGTGATGCTGACCGCCAGGTCGAGGAGCTTGCTGGAATAGCCCCACTCGTTGTCGTACCAGGCGATCAGCTTCACGAAGGTCGGGTCAAGCTGGATGCCCGCCTTGGCGTCGAACACCGACGTGCACGATTCGCCCCGCAGGTCGGTCGACACCACCTCCTCGTCGGTGTACCCCAGCACGCCCTTCAGCGATCCTTCGGAGGCCCGTTTCATCGCCGCACAGATGTCGGGGTAGCTGGCCGGGCGGACAAGCTCGCACGTCAGATCGACGACCGACACGTCCGAAGTGGGGACCCGGAACGACATTCCGGTCAGCTTCCCCTTCAGCGTCGGGAGCACCCGCGTGACGGCCTCGGCCGCGCCCGTCGACGCTGGAATGATGTTCTCCAGGATTCCGCGGCCGAAGCGCCAGTCCTTGCCGGACACCCCGTCGACGACCTTCTGGGTCGCCGTGGTCGCGTGGACCGTCGTCATCAGGCCGCGCTTGATACCGAACGCGTCGTCCAGCACCTTGGCGATCGGAGCCAGACAGTTGGTGGTGCACGACGCCGCCGAGATGATCGCCTGGCCTGCGTATTGATCGGTGTTGACGCCGTAGACGAAGATCGGCGTGTCGTCCTTGGAGGGCGCCGACATGATCACCCGCTTGGCGCCGGCCCGCAGATGACCCTCGGTCTTCTCCTTGGTCAAGAAGATCCCGGTCGATTCGATCACCACATCGACCCCCACCTCGTTCCAGGCCGACGCGGCCGGATCTTTGATCGCGGTGGCGCGGATGGGCCGACCGTCCACCACCAGGAAGCCATCCTTGACCGCCACGTCGCGCCGGAACCGGCCGTGAACGGAATCGTGCTTCAGCAGATAAGCCAGGTGCGGAAGCTCGAGGAGATCGTTCACCGCCACGATCTCCAGGTCGGGGCGCTCCATCGCTGCCCGGAACGCCACCCGGCCGATGCGTCCAAATCCGTTGATGCCGATCCTGATCATCACCGCGCCTTTCTTTCGGTTTTTCCCCAGGCTAGCCTGAAAGCGACGTGGCCTGAAAGACAAAAAGATTGCGTTTCCAGCCAGCCCCGGACAACCTCAACAGGTGCGCCGCCGCGCCAAACGGGTCTGGTTTCTCGTCGCCCCCGGCACCGGCATTCTGAACATCGCCGGTCCGTGGGAGGTGCTCGGCCACGCGAACGACGTGCTTGGTCGCGCCGCCTATGCGCTAGCGTTGATCGGGCCGCGCGCGCCGGCGGTACAGATGCGGCACGGGCTGATGGTGGGTGGCGTTCGTCCGTTGCCTCGAGCCGGCGCCCGGCTTCCGGACATCGCGATTGTGGCGGGCGGATCGCCGCGCCGTCCCCTGCCCGACGGGGAAGCGCGCCTGGTCTCGTGGCTGCGTCGCCGTCATCAGCAGCTCGCGACCGTGGTTTCGATCTGCACCGGCGCTTTCGTCCTGGGAGAAGCGGGCCTGCTCGACGGACGCCGCGCCACCACCCATTGGCTTCATCTCGGCGATCTGCAGTCGCGGTTTCCCGCTGCCCGGGTCGTCGACGACGGCATCTACGTGCACGACGACGGGGTGTGGACGTCGGCGGGACTGACGGCGGGAATAGACCTCGCCCTGGCGCTGGTCGAAGAAGACCACGGGCACGGCGTGGCGATGGCGGTGGCCAAAAGAATGGTCCTGTTTCTGCGGCGGTCCGGAAATCAAGCGCAGTTCAGCGCCGCCCTGAAGCGGCAAGAAAAAGAGCCGGCCAAGCTGCGCGACGTCGCAACCTTCGTCCTCGAGCACGTCGACCAGGCGCTGCCCGTGGAGCGCCTGGCGGCGGGGATCGGGATGAGCCCCCGCACGCTGAGCCGCTGGTGCCGCGCGCACTTCGACGAATCACCCGCCGAGCTGGTGCGCCGCCTGCGGATTGACGAGGCCCGGCGCCTGCTGGAAGAGACGCCCCTTCCTTTGAAGGACATCACGGCACGCACCGGCTTCGGAGACGCCAGCACCCTGTGGCGCGCGTTCACCCGTCGCCTGGGCGTCACGCCGGCCGCGTACAGACAGCGCTTCGCAGCCGCTATTTGAATCCCAGGATCACCTTCACCACGAAGGGATTCGAACCGGCGGTCAGGCCCTCGCCGATGCCGCCATTGACCTCCCAGTGCTTCCACTTGAGAACGTTGAACACCTCGAACAGGTAGTGCTCCTGCTCGTGCCCCGGCAGCCAGCTTCCGAGGGGACCAAGGTTGGCGTAGTACTCGAGCCCGATCGAGGCCACCCCGCTGAACACATAAAGTGCCGTTGCGCCGGGCTCGAACGACGGCGCTTGATCGGCGTCGGGACCGGCCAGGGCAAAGTCGACGATCGGATTCACGGCGAAGTACAGCCGTCCACCGCCGGCCGGGCTGGTCACGATGGGCCGCACTTCCATGCCCCACCGCCCGCGATCGTAAGCCTCCGGCAGACGCGAGACTTCCAGGTTCACCCCAAAACGAAACCGGCTGCCGGCTGAAGGCGGAAGGACGAACTTGGAACGCAGCTTGATTCCCGCATAGTCGAACCTGCCATCGGCCCGCAAGGCAGTCTGCAAATAGCCGCCCAGCTCCCAAGAGTTGGTGATTCCCAGCGACGGCTCGAACGTGAAGTGGGTCTGATGATCAGCCGGTATCTCGGGCGGCACAGCGTCGCGGCGACCCGAAACGACCGAGTTGACGTGCAGCTCGATCCCGGCCGTGCGGGGATCGTTGACCGCGCCGTCGTACACCTGGATCTCGAACGGATCGACGGCGTGCGCTCGAGATCCGATCAGGGACAGCGCCACCACCTCCAGCGCCGCGAGCCCAAAACGACCGGCGGGCCTCACGATTAGAAAGCCGCTTTCACCCGGGCAGAAAAGACTTGAACCGGCCCCCGTGCGCTGTTGTACGCGGGGTTGGCGATCGGCTGGTAGATCACCGAGGCCCAAAGATAGTTGGCCGCCGCGACCGTGTAATAGAACTCGCCCAGCACTTCGGGAGCATATCTCAGCGCTCCGTCGCCGATGATGAAGCCGTAGCCGCCGCCGGCCAGGTATTGCCGGTGCGGACCGGACAGCCCGTTGATCACCACCGCCACGCCCGCTTCATCGCGGTTGCGGCGCCACAGCTCGCCGTCCTGGACCACGCCGACGGCCAGCGAACGATCGATCTCCGTGAAGGCCCAGGTCTCGGTGGCGCCGTCGTTCGCGCTCAACCGGAGAAACGATCCTAGCCCCCGCCGCGTGAGCTGCTGTTCTACCGAGATGGCAAATCCATATTTGTTGCGGTAGGCGCGGGTATTGGCGACGTCATTGCCATAGGCCGCTGGATCATTCAGCACCTGCTGATAAAGCCCCATATGCGCCTGATTGAGAAAGACCAGCCCGCTGGTGGCGCCCCACAACTCGTGGAACGTATAGCGCGCCTCGTACTCGGCCATCAGCGCGTGGGCCTGGGTCAGGTGCCAGTCCATCTGCAGACCGTTGGCGACCTTGGGCTCGACCGCGATGCCCGCCCGCGCAGACCACCACCCGATCGCCAGGTCAGCCAGCACGCCATAGGTGTAGCCGCGCGTGTCGGCGGGATAATCCCATGCGCCCGAGGCGAACATCGCCCAGTTGAAAAAGCGTTCGGTGGGATCGTGCGCGTAACGGTTTCCGTCGAACACGTCGGCCACCGACAACCGGCCCACGGAGATCGCCAGGATGTTGCGATCCCGGGTGCCGGCAAGCTCGTTGGGACCCGCTTCGTTCGTCACCCGGCCGCCGCCCAAGTCGAAACTCTGGCTTACCGCCAGACGAGCCAGATAGACCGCCGGGGCCGGATCGCCGACGCGGTAGACGATGCCGCTCGGAAAAGCGGCCACCCCCAGAGTCTTGCTGAGGCCCTTGCCGCCGCTCATCTCGGGATTGAACAAAAGCTCGGCGCCGCGCCACAGACGAAAGTCGGCATAGATCGTCGAGACGAACGCCGTCGCTGATTCCGCCTGCGGGCTAAGGCTGTTCTGGCCCGAATAAGCGGCTGAAAAAGACGGGTGATACTGCGTCGCCGCGGTGGATTGAAAGTGAAAGCTGTAAAGCTCCTGCTCCCCACGCGACGGATCGACCGGCGGCGACGGTTTATCCTCCGAGGGCTCGTCGCGCGGACTGTGGCCTTGCGCGGTGGTCGAAGACGTCAGGCCGATCGCGACCGCGCACGCCATGAACCAGCGCCCCTGTGCAGGGACGCCAGGAACTGTCTGGGGACGAGGGCGGGCCTTTCGCCGGCGGGGAACCATGGGCCGGATTTATAGGCCCACCTCCCGCGATTCGCCAAACCGACTACGAGGTGACGGCGACCGGCACGGTGGGCTCGGCCGGAAGGTCGATCAGCGGCGCGTCGGTTTCGATCTTCGGTTCGGTCTCGGCGACCACCACGGCGGCGACCCTGCGCGGCCCGTAGTAGTTGAGGTCCCGAATTCCTTGCGCTGTCAGTCGTGATTTCGTCGAGGTCATGGTCGTCCTTTTTGCGTCGGCGGGTATTGAAAAGCGCGCACCGCCAATGCCGTCGAAGCGGTGAGCATCGCTTCTTCATCATCACCGCACCCTGCAGCGAGAGAAACGACCACGCGGCCCGAAGCCGCGCCGGGATCACCTATACGCTCTGGCTCGCCTAACCGCCAGCGAATTCACCTTTTGCGCGCCCCTGGCCGGCGGCATCCCACCCTCGATCGCGGCCAGCCGACCTCAGATTTTTTCCAGCGCGGCCACCATTTCGGCTGCCGAAACCACGGTCGCCTGCCGGACCAGAATTTTCTCCGTCAGCACGCGGTGCACCTCGTCGTCGGCGTCCACGCAGCAGTCCTGGACCACGACCAGCTTGTAGTCGGCGTCCGCGCCGTAACGAACGGTCGACAAGATGACGCCGCTGGTGGCGATGCCAAGCAGGATCAACGAGTCGATTCCTTTGGCCCGCAGGATCATCTCCAGATCGGTGCCGGCGAACGCCCCCACCCGGTGCTTGACGACGACAATTTCGCCCTCCGCCGGACGCAGCGCCGGCGCAATGTCCGCGCCGGGCGTGGCGACGAAGCGGCCACTTTGCGATATGGCGGCGTACGAAGGGTTCCGGGCGCTGAGCTCCGGGTAGCCGGAACGAAAACCCACCACGACGTAAATGACCGGGAGCTTCGCCTGGCGCGCGGCCGCCACGACGCCAACCGCGCGTTCGATCGCCGGGGCGGCCTTGTCGGCGAAGCGCCCGACGATATCGGACTGAAGGTCCATGACCAGCAAGGCGGTGCGATTTGCTTCGACGGTGATCATGGGTCTTCTCCTCTTATACGGCCGGGGCAGGCTGTGACGCCAGGGCCCTGCCCTTGCGGCGCGGCCGCTGTGGCATCATGGCGGCGTGAAAAAAGACGCCCGGCCGAAAAAGAAGCCCGTTACCGCGAAGAAAGCACCGCCAGCCGCCAAGACATCGACCAAGAAGTTTGGGCGGCGCGCCGACCTGGGCGCGCCCGTCGACGGTTTCTTCGCCAAGCAGCCGCCCCACCTGCGCCCGATCTTGGACTTGCTGCGAACCATGGTCGAGACCGCGGGGCCCGAAGCGACGTCGGCGATCAAATGGGGCATGCCGTTTTATTCGATCGAAAAAAATATGATGTGCGCCCTGGCCGGGTTCAAAGCGCACGTGAACCTGATCCTGCCCGGCCCGCCGGGCACCTACCGCGATCCCGACGGCCACCTGGAGGGCGACGGCAAGACTGGCCAGCATCTGAAGGTGCGTCCGCTTGATCAGCTGCCACGCGCGACGGTGCAAGGCTGGCTGGCCACGGCGGCGGCGCGCGCCCGGCAGCCCCAGTGACCTCCCGCCCCGACATTCACCGCACCATCGAGGCCGTCTTTCGGATGGAATCGGCGCGTCTCATCGCCGGCCTTTCGCGGCTGGTGCGCAACGTCGGCCTGGCGGAAGAGCTGGCGCAGGACGCACTGGTCACCGCTCTCGAGCGCTGGCCGCAAACGGGCATCCCGGAAAATCCTGGGGCCTGGCTGATGGCGGCGGCGAAGAACCGGGCCATCGACGTCCTTCGCCGGGAAAAACGCCTGGATCGCAAGCACCAGGAGATCGGGCACGCCGAGCAGGAACAGACGGCGGCGCCTGATCTCGAGGCCGCGCTGGATGACGACGTCGGCGATGATCTGCTGCGCCTGGTCTTCACCGCCTGCCACCCGGTGCTGTCGTCAGAGGCGCGGGTGGCGCTGACCCTCCGTCTTTTGGGCGGACTTTCCACCCAGGAGATCGCCCGCGCCTTCCTGGTGCCCGAGCCGACCATCGCCCAGCGCATCGTGCGCGCCAAACGAACCTTGACCGACGCCGGCGTGCCCTTCGAAGTCCCGCGCGGGGCCGAGCTGCAGGCGCGCCTGTCGTCGGTGCTGGAGGTGGTGTACCTGGTCTTCAACGAGGGTTACGCCGCCACCGCGGGCGATGACTGGATGCGGCCCGCCCTGTGCGAGGACGCCCTGCGCCTGGGCCGCATTCTGGCCACGCTGGTCCCGGACGAACCAGAGGTGCACGGGCTTTTGGCGCTGATGGAGATCCAGGCCTCGCGCGCGCGGGCCCGCACGGACGCCACCGGCGAGCCGATCCTGCTTTTGGAACAGAACCGCGCGCTGTGGGACCAGCTGCTGATCCGCCGCGGGTTGACCGGGCTGGCGCGCGCCGAAGCGCTGGCCGCCGCGCCGGGGCCATACACGCTTCAGGCGGCGATCGCCGCTTGCCACGCGCGCGCGCTGACCGGCGCGGACACCGACTGGGTGCGGATCGCGGCGCTGTATCAGGCGCTGGCCAGCCAGTCGCGCTCGCCGGTGGTCGAGCTGAACCGCGCCGTCGCCGTGGCGATGGCCTTCGGGCCGGCGGCCGGCCTGGAGCTGGTCGATGCGCTGCGAGAGGAACCGTCGCTGGCGCAGTATCACCTGCTGCCGGGCGTGCGCGGCGATCTGCTGGTGAAGGTGGGCCGCCTGGCCGAGGCGCGCGTCGAGCTGGAGCGCGCCGCCGCCCTGGCCCGCAACGCCCGCGAGCGCGCGCTGTTGCTGGCGCGCGCCGCCGCCTGCGAACCGTCGTCCTGAAGCGCGCGCCCCGACCGCCGTTGATCGCTAGCGCGACGGTTCGTCGCGCTTGACCGCAAACCCCGCGAACGCCTGGCACACCGGCATCAACTGGATCGAGTTGATGTTCACGTGTGGCGGCCGCGTCACCACCCACTGAACGGTGTCCACCACATCGTCCGCGGTCAGCGGCGTTGTGCCGGCATACACGGCGTCCGCCTTGGCGTCGTTGCCTTTGAAGCGCACGTTGGAAAATTCTGTTCCACCCGTCAGCCCGGGTTCAATGTCCGTCACGCGAATCGCCGTGCCCAACAGATCGGCGCGCAGGTTCAGGGTGAATTGATAGACGAAGGCCTTGCAGGCGCCGTAGACGTTGCCGCCCGGATAAGGAAACGCGCCCGCCACCGAGCCGAGGTTGACGATGTGCCCGCGGTTGCGCGCCACCATCCCCGGCAACAGCAGGCGCGTGCAGAACGTCAATCCTTTGACATTGGTGTCGATCATCGTCTCCCAGTCGTCCAGGCTGGCCTGCGGCGCCAGCTCCAGTCCCAGCGCGCCGCCGGCGTTGTTCACCAGCACGTCGACCGCCGCGAACGCCGGCGGCAGCGACCCCACCGCGCGCTCGACGGCGGCGCGATCGCGCACGTCCAGCTCCAGCGGCAAAAGACGATCGCCAAGCTCCGCGTGCAGGGCAGCCAGGCGATCCACCCGCCGACCAGACGCGACCACGTGCGCCCCTTCATGCACGAACCGGCGGGCGATGGCCGCGCCAAAACCAGCGGTGGCCCCGGTGACGAACAGGATCATCGACATCCTCCTTTACTCCAGCGCGGCCGAGACCGCCTTGTAGGGAATTCCGTGCGCCTTCGCCACCGGTTGGCAGGTGACGTCGCCGTCGAAGGTGTTGATGCCGGCGGCCAGCGCGGCGTCGGCCCGCGCGGCGGCGATCAAGCCGCGGTCGGCGATCTTCTGCGCGTATTCGATGGTGGTGTTGGTCAGGGCCCAGGTGCTGGTCTGGGCCACCGCGCCCGGCATGTTGGGAACGCAGTAGTGAACCACACCGTGGACTTCATAGGTCGGCTGGTCGTGATTGGTGGGCCGGCAGGTCTCGATGCAGCCGCCCTGGTCAACGGCCACGTCGACGACCACGCTGCCCTTCTCCATCTGGGAGACCAGCTTTTCGGTGACCAGCTTGGGCGCCACGGCGCCAGGGATCAGCACGGCGCCGACCACCAGATCGGCGCGGCGAACGGCTTCTTCGACGTTGTGTGGATTCGAATACAAGGTCTCGATCGAGCTGCCGAACACGTCTTCGAGGTATCCCATCCGTTTCGCCTGAACGTCGAGGATGGTCACCTGCGCGCCCATGCCGATGGCGATGGTGGCGGCGTTGCGACCGACCACGCCGCCGCCCAGGATCACCACGCGACCGCGCCGCGTGCCGGCCACACCCCCCAGCAGAACGCCCTTGCCGCCGCGTTCTTTTTCCAGGCAGGTGGCGCCGACCTGCACCGCCATCCGGCCGGCCACTTCGCTCATCGGGCGCAGCAACGGCAAGGTGCCGTCGGCCAACTGAATCGTTTCATAGGCGACGCCGCGAACCTTGCGCGCGGCCAATTCGCGGGTCAGGGCCGGCTCGGCGGCCAGGTGCAGATACGTGTAGAGGATCAGCTCTTCGCGAAAGAACCCAAACTCGGCCGGCAACGGCTCTTTCACTTTCATCACCATGTCGGCGGCCCAGGCGCTGGCGGCGTCGGGGACGATCACCGCGCCCGCCTGCTGGTAGTGAACGTCGGCGATGCCGCTGCCTTCACCCGCGCCCGCCTCGACCATCACCTGGTGGCCGCCGCCCACCAGCAACCGAACCCCGGCCGGCGTCACGCCCACCCGGTATTCGCGCGTCTTGGTCTCGCGAGGCACGCCGATTTTCACGGCGTGATCATATCACCGGTTGGTCACATGCAAGGCGGCGTGTAGCCGTCGATGCGGAGGCCCGCGATGACGACGCTGTTGGCCGCATCGCCGACGAACAGCAGGCCGCGCACGTTGGCGCGGGCCATGGCGTAGGTCCAGGTCGGCTTGCCCAGGCTGATGGTGGTCCACGATGCGGCATCGAAAGGGAAAAACTGGGTCTTCATCTGGCCGCTGGTGCTGGGCACGGCGGTCACCCATTGCGCGCCGCCATCGTAATGAAAGCCGGGCCGCATCTGGATCCACAAGGGCGCCGTCGAGCTCCAGGTCAGCGTGATGCCCTGCGAGTTGCTGAAGTCGTGATCGTGCTGCGCATCGAAGCCGTTGCCGATCAAGATCTCCAGGACGTGCCAGTCCGAGCCGATGAAGGTCTCCTTGGCCACATAGCCGGTGCCTTGCTTGACCAGCAGCGATCCGCTCATCGGCGTGGTGGTGCCTTCGCCGGTGGCGTTGAAGTCTTCGATGCGATCGAGGGAGGCCTTGGTGCATTCCATCAGCGGCGGCAAGCCACCGTCAGGATCGATCGCCGCCCCGCCGCTGCCGCTGTCGCGGCCAGCATCGCCGGCCACCGGTCCGTCGGTGGACGCGCCGCCGCTGCCGCCGGTACCGGGCGCCACCGCCCCGCCGCTGCCGGACGCGCCGCCGCTGCCGCCGTTGCTGCCGCCAGTCGCGCTGGCGCCGCCGGAACCGGCGCCGCCACTGCCCGAGGCGCCGCCGCTGCCGCCGCCTGACGCGCCACCACTGCCCGGCGCCGCCGTGTCACTGGACGCGCACCCCGCCGCCACCGCCGCCAGGCCCAGGATCAACATCGCGACCAAGCTGGTCGCTGCCCTGAGTGGAACACTTTTTCCCTGGCTTGCCATGGAGCCTCTGTAGCCCGCCGTCGGCCAAAGCGATCACAGCGGGCGGGAGCAAGAAATGCGCGGCGTCAGGGGCCAGCAACTGCCGCCGGCTTTCCATTGCCGCCACGGTCTGTTTCGGCACTTGTTTACGGATCGCGCCGGCGAATAACTTCACGAAAAATCCCAGCGGCGTGAGGCGACGCCAAGAAAAGCACGGCGGGCTGCTGCTTTGCCGACGCATCTTGCTCACTTTTTCACGTTCGCCGCGCGACGGCGCGCGTGGCAAATTGAGCGCATGACACCTTCGTTGATCCTGCACACCGATCCATTCTGGGTATCGCCTTACGTCTTCACGGCGTTCGTGGCGTTGAAAGAAAAAGGCGCCCTGGCCGAGATGCGCGCCGTCGATCTGGGCAAGGGCGAACACCGGCGCGAGCCTTATCGTTCGGCGTCGCTGACCGCGCGCATCCCCGCGCTGGTGCACGACGGCTTCTGGCTGACCGAATCCAATGCCATCGCCGAATACATCGACGACGTCTTCCCAGCGCCGGCCCACCGTCGCCTGTTCCCCGCCGATCCGCGCCAGCGCGCCCGGGCCCGCCAGGTGATGGGCTTCGTGCGCTCGGATCTGGGGCCGCTGCGCGAAGAGCGCTCGTCGGAGACGGTGGTCTACAAGATGAAAGTGGGGCCGCTGTCGCCGCCGGCCGCGCGCGCGGCGGCCAAGCTGTGCGAGCTCGGCGGCACGCTGATCGGCGACCGCACCGACACCGCCTTCGGCGAGTGGTCGATCGCCGACGCCGATCTGGCCTTCGCCCTGCACCGCCTGATCGCCAACGGCGACGACGTCCCGGCCAACGTGCGCGCTTACGCCGAGACCCAATGGGCCCGACCATCGGTGCGAGCGTACATCCAGCACCCGCGCCCGCCGTTCGTCCCGTACAACACTTGAAATCCCCACCGCCTGCCGGCGCGCCCACGCCTCAGGTCGGGCGCGCCGTCAACCAAGCCACCGCGCGCTCTTCCGCCCAAAAACGCGGCTTCCACGGCCAGCGGCCGGCGATGAAGGCGGCGTGGCCGCCCCAGCGGGTGGTGACGATCTCGACGTCTTCGGACGCCAGCGATTGGGCCCGCCGGACCACCTCGAACGGCAGAAACGGATCGTCCTCGCTGTTGATGCACAACGTGGGCACCTCGATGCGATCGAGGAAACGGATCGAGCTGCACTTGCGGTAGTAGTCGTCGGCGCCCTGAAATCCATGCAGGGGCGCGGTGGCCGCGTCGTCGAATTGATAGAACGTGCGCGCGGCGACGATGCGCTTGGGTTGCAGCTCGGCCACCGACTTGATGTGAGCAAAGCGGGCGGCGATGTCCAGCGCCTTGGCTTTCAGGGTCTTCAAAAAATGCCGCACATAAAACCGCCTGCCCGCCTGTTCCAGGTGGCGCGCCGCCGCCAGCAAATCGTACGGGACCGAGATGGCCACCGCCCCTTCGATGCGGCTGCGCGCCCCGGTCTCGCCCAGGAATTTCAGCAGGACGTTCCCGCCCAGCGACGTCCCCACCGCGTACAGCGCTTGCGCCGGCGCGCGCGTCGTCAGCGTGTCGACGACGAAGGCCAGATCGCCGGTCTCGCCGGAGTGATAAAGCCGCGCCGTGTGGTTGGGCAAGGACCGCGACAGGTGCTGCGGATCGCGCGCGCAGGTTCGGAAATTCAGCACGGTGACGTTCCACCCGGCCCGCGAAAACTGCTGCGCCTGCCCCTGGACGTAAACCGCGTACGAGCTGCCTTCGAGGCCGTGCAACAAAAGCACCCGCGGGGCATCATCCGCCCCGTCGACGTGGTCCAAGACCAGATCGTCACCGTCGGACGTGGCCAGCACCTCGCGCCGGAATTTGACCAGGCGCTGCGACCGCCCGAAACGCCCCCACGTGGTTTGAAAATGCGCGCCGCGTACCCACCAGGCGGCGCCAATCGGATCGGACATGCGGGCCTTAGCCGGTGGCCTTGGCCATCCCGACAGTCCCGGCGCCGCGACGGAGCGCCGCGATGGCCTGCCGATAATCATGCCCCGCCGAACCGAACACCGCCGACCCGGCCACCAGCACGTTGGCGCCCGCCGCCACCACCATCGGCGCGGTGTCGGCGGCGATGCCGCCGTCGACCTCAATGTCGACCGACAGCTTGCGGCGGGTGATGGCCGCCCGCAGCGCGCTGACCTTGGGGACCACGGCGTCGATGAACTTCTGGCCGCCGAACCCAGGATTGACCGTCATCAACAGGACCATGTCCAGATCCGGCAAGATCACGTCCAGGCCATCCAGCGACGAATGCGGGTTCACCGCCACCGACGCCTTCTTGCCCAGCGATCGAATGTGCTGAACCGTCCGGTGCAGGTGTGGCGACGCCTCAAGGTGCACGCTGATGAGGTCGGCGCCGGCGCGGGCGAAGTCGTCGACGTACCGTTCGGGCTCGACGATCATCAGGTGGACGTCCAGCGGCAACTTGGTCGCCGCCCGCACGGCCTTGACCACCAGCGGACCGATGGTGATGTTGGGGACAAAGCGTCCGTCCATCACGTCGACGTGGATGTAATCGGCGCCGGCCGCCTCCACCGCGCGCACTTCTTCAGCCAGCCGACCGAAGTCGGCTGAAAGGATCGAAGGCGCGATGCGCAGGGTCATGCCGGTATCTTATCCGGTCGCCCGCAAGCGCACGGCGAAAAACGCGTCGGCGTCGTCGCGGTGGGGCCAGGTGCGAATCGCCGGCTCGTCGAGGCGAAAGGCGGGATGACGTTCCAGGAAACGCGCCACCACGTCGTCGCCCTCGGCGCGCTCGAACGTGCACACGCTGTAGGTCAGCGTTCCGCCGGCACGCACCAGCGGGGCCACGGTGTCCAGCAGACGCGCCTGGATTTCAGCCAGCGCGGTCAATTCATCCGGTTGGCGTCGGGCCAGCGCCTCCGGATGCCGGCGCAGAACACCCAGTCCCGAACAGGGAGCGTCCAGCAGCACGCGATCGTACCCGCGCTCGCCGGTCCACGGCTCCGTCAGATCGGCGGCGCGGGTGGTGACCCCGCCGACGCCCAGCCGGGCGAACAATCGGCGCGCTTCGTCCAGTTTTGCCGATGCAATGTCGACGGCGTCGATGCGAGCCTTACCGTCGGCCAGCGCCGCCAGGTGCGCGCTCTTGCCGCCGACACCCGCACAGGCGTCCAGGATGCGCTCGCCCGGCGCCGCGCCGGCCAGCGCCACCACTCGTTGCGCACCGGCGTCCTCGACGGCGAACCAGCCTTCGCGCCACGCGTCGGTGACAAACGGCGAATCCATCTTGCGGACCAGCAAAGCGTCGGCGGCCAGCGCCGACACGTCGACCACGGCGCCCGGACGTTCCACCAGCAGCCGCGCCGCCAGCGTCTGTCGATCGGTGCGCAGGCGATTGGCCCGGATGGTCAGCGGGGCGTGCGCGGTGCTGGCGTCAGCGAAGGCCACTACCTCTGCTGGGGGCAACTCGGCGATCACCAGACGGGCCATCCACTCTGGAAAACCCGCCGCCTCGACGACGTAGCCGAGCGGATCGCGCGCCGGATCAGGCAGCGGCGGCTCGCCCCGCTCGGCCACCCTACGCAGAAGCGCGTTCGCCAGCCCGGCCAGGCGCCCGCCGCGGATCGCCTTGCACGCCTCCACGGCGTCGTTGACGGCGGCGTAGGCCGGAATGCGATCGAGAAACAAGATCTGATACGCCGCCACCCGCAGCGCGATGCGCACGCGCAGATCGATCTGCGACAGCCCGCGGTCAGACACCGCCTCCAGCGCCCGGTCCAGACGGGCCTGGCGGCGCAGAACCCCGTAAACCAGCTCGGTGGTCAGCGCGCGATCTTCCGACGAAAGGGCGCGCTGGCGATCCAGCGCCGCGGACAGCGCGCGATTGGCATAGGCCGATTCCTCCGCCACCCGCGCCAGCACCGCGCGGGCAAGGTCTCGACCGGTCAGCGTGTGGTTCGCCATCGTGGTTTTCGAATGATGCGCGATCAGCGCAAGACCGCGCCGGCCAGCGTCGGTTGCCCCGCCAGCACCGCCGCCGCGGGCAAGCGTTTGCGTCCCGGCAATTGCACCTCGGCGAAGGCCACCGCGCCCTCGCCGCACGCCACGATCAAACCGCCCGGGCCGGCGCCACCGACGGTGCCGGGCGCACCGCCGGCGCCCGCGGTCAGAACCCGCGGCCCGAACAGTTTCAACGATTGCCCCGCGAAAAGCGCGAACGCGCCCGGCCAGGGATCCACGCCGCGGGCCCGCGCCGAGACCGCACGCGACGACCGGGTGAAATCGAGATGGCCGTCTTCCTTTTGCAGCAGCGGCGCCAGCGTGGCCGCGACGTCGTCTTGGCGCTGCAGCGTCACCGCCCCGGCGACGATCGCCGGCAGCGTGCGCCCAAGCAGCGCCGCGCCCTGCGCCGACAGACGCGCCGACAACGTGGCGGTGGTGTCATCGTCGGTGATGGTGGTCTCGGCGACCGCCGCCACCGGGCCGGTGTCCAGGCCCGCTTCCATGCGCATGATGCTGACGCCGGTGCGGGCTTCGCCGCCGATGATCGACCACTGGATCGGGGCCGCGCCACGCAGACGGGGCAACAGCGACGCGTGCACGTTCCAAGGCCCGAGGCGCGGCAGGTCCAGCAGCGCCTGCGGCAAGATGCGCCCGTAGGCCACCACCACGAACAGGTCGGCGGCGAACGAGCGCAGCGTCGCCTCGAATTCGGGCGGGCGAATTTTCTCCGGCTGCAACACCGGCGCACCGAGACGCCCAGCCGCCACCTTCACCGCCGGCGGGGTCAGCTGGTTGCCGCGACCGGCAGGACGATCCGGCTGGCTGACCACCGCCACCAGATCAGCGACCTCCGCCGTTGCCTCCAAGCACGGCACCGCGAACGCCGGCGAGCCGAAAAAGATCGCCCGCGGTTTGCCGCCGCGAGTGGCCATCTAGACCGTTGATTCTCCGGCCGAGCCTGTCTTCGCCGGCTCGGGCGACGGCGCGGCGGACAGATGGCTTTGATAAAGGTGGCGCAGCCGCGCATCGCCAAGCACGCGCGCGCCTTCGGCGATCACCGCGTCGATGGCGGCCAGCGGGCCGGCCAGATCAGCGGACAGCTCGGGCGCCAGGGCGTGACGAGCAAACTCGCGGGCCAAGGACTGATGGGCGCGCTTGATCTCGTGCGCGGTGGCCTGCCGCGAAACACCCAGCACTTGAAAATAGTCGCCGTCGCACACCAGGGCGTACCGCGCCAGGATGCGCGCGCGATCGATCTCGCGATCGCGCTCCCGATCCTGCGCGGCGCTGTCGGCGGACGCCCCGCTGCCTTCCCTGGTCGGAGCGGCCGCCACATTGACCTGCTCGGCGGCGCCGGCGACAGCGGTGAGGGGCGCCAACCGGCGCAGCACCAGCAGCGCCCATGCCACCGCCAGCAGCGTCGTCTCGTCGACGCCGGGAGCCGCCACCAGATCGTCCAGAGCGCGCGCGCCGTCGAACAGGCCCACTGATCGCCGTTCGTCGTCGGTGGCGGCCATCTGTTCCAGCAGCGCGGAAAGGCCCGTCTCCTTGACCACCCGCAAGACCGCCGCCCCGCCGCCCAGGCGGGCGCGCAACCGAGCGGCGCCGTACTTGCGACGGATGCCTTCCAAGATCAGCGCCGCCGGGTGTTCGGTCAGCAACACAGTCTCTTCTTTTTCCGGGCGATCGGGGCTCATCACCCACTCGCCGGATTCCCAGGCGAAAAGCGAATAGATGATCTCTTCGAAATGCCGCCGCACCAGCGGCCCCAGCTCGCCCGCCTTGATGAAGCCGCTCTCCACCAGCACCACGCCAAGGCGGCGGCCGGTGGCGATCAAGATCTCCACGCTCCTCGCCTGCTGTTCGGACGTCAGCCGGCCCTGGCGCACCAGCATGTCGCCCATGCGATCCGCCGGCAGGTTGGATCCGGCCAGGATGGGCGCCCCGCGTTCGAAGACGATGGCCTTCTCGACGCCGTCGCGCTTGAAAGTCAGCCATCCGGTCAATCGTTCGGCAAAACATCGCCCCAGCAACCAGGCGACATCGCGCCTGGCCAGATCGCCGTTTTCCAGCGGCGCGGCCCCGCCGGCGGCGGGCGAACGACCGTCGGACGGCGCGCCGCCCGAATCGGCGCTGGCCATGCGCGCCACCACGTCGCGCGGGACCTCCAAGGTTTTTTGGCTGCTCTCGTCGCGCAGCTCGTTCAACGCGAGATCGCCGGCGGCGCTGTCTTCGGAGACGGCCTTCCCCGCCGGCGCCAACGCCGCCACCTCGGCGGTGGCGTGGCGCGGACGGCCCACCGGCGTCCCCAAGCGCTCGCGCTGGCCGACGTGGCGGATGGCCTCACGAATGTCGGCGTCCAGCGCGGCGTCGATGCTCTCGTCCAGGTTCATCAGGAACGGATCGCTTCCGCCGCCGGAAGCGCCCGGCGAGCGGGGCGCCGGCGTCGGCTCGCTCTGCGCCACCAGCGGCTTGAGGTTGGGCGGCGTCTTCAAGCCGTGCGGTCCGCTCTTGGGCGTGCGGCCACCGCCGGATTCGCGCGCGCCGTCGCTGCCGCTGTCGCTGCCCCGCTCCGGCACCCCCTCGCCGCTGCCGCCAGTCGCCGCGATCGGGCCACTGCCGTCGGTGCCGCCCGCCGGGCCGCCCTCCGGGGAAGGGCCCAGCAGCGATCGCGCTTCGGCGATCAGATCGTCGGGCGACACCGGCCGCATGAAAAATCCGTCGGCCAGCCCCTTGAACCGAGCCTCATCGGCAGCGTCACCCACCAAGAAAATGGGAACCCGCCCGCGTGGCACCGCCCGCACCTTGCCCAGCGCCACCGTGGGATCCGGGCTCACGATCTTCGGCGCCATCACGATCAGATCCGGCCGCGCCGACGAGATCCAACCCGACAAGCTTTCGCCCGGTTCGACCGCCACCGTCTCGAACCCCGCCGACACCGCCGCCTTGCGCAGACGATCCGCTTCATAAGGTCCGGCGATGATCAGCAGCTTCATCCGCGCGAAAGACTAACACGGACCCCCGCGCCGGCCTCCTGCGCCGCCGCGCTAAAGCACGCTCTGCGGATCAACATCGACGGCCAGCCGAACGTCGGCCGCCCGTTTGACGGCGGTGGCGGCCCGCGCGGCGGCGGCCAGGGCGGCGCGATCCTTACTCGACAACCAGATCTGATAGCGGGCCCGGCCGCGCACGCGACCGATGGGCGCCTCGGCCGGGCCAAGAACGCGCACGGCGCTGCCGACCGCTGCGCGCACCGATTCGGCCACCGCGGCGGCGTCTACCCGCAGCTGGGCTTCTTCGCGCGCGTCCAGGCGCAGGACCACCATCCGGGCAAACGGCGGGTATTCGGCCTGCCGCCGGAATTCCAGCTCTTGCCCGACGAACGCGGCGTAGTCGTGCGTGCGCACGTTGACGATGGCCGGGTGCTCGGGCGCGTACGTCTGCACGATGACCCGCCCCGGCCGATCGCCGCGCCCGGCCCGCCCCGCCACCTGTTCAAGCAGCTGAAACGTCCGCTCGGCGGCGCGAAAGTCTGGCAGGTGCATGCCCTGATCAGGCTGCAGCACGCCCACCAACGTCACGCCGGCAAAGTCGTGGCCCTTGGTGACCATCTGCGTGCCGATCAGAATGTCGATGGCCCCCGACTGCATGCCTGCCAAGATCGGTCCGAGGCCCCGCGTCTGCTCGCCGGTGGCGTCGGCGGCATCCGCGGTGTCGCGATCCAGGCGGGCCACGCGCGCGTCGGGAAAGCGCTGGCGAATCAGCGCCTCCACGCGCTCGGTGCCGGTGCCCAGGCGCTCCAGCTTGGGCGACGCGCACGACGGACAGCGCAGCGGCATGAGCTCGGTGTTGCCGCAGTAATGACAGACCAGGCGCGCCCGCTTCTGGTGGTACGTCAGCGAGACCGCGCAGTGCGGGCATTGCACCACGCTGCCGCACGCGCGGCACAGCACCACCGTCGAGAAACCGCGCCGATTCAAAAACAAGATGGTCTGCTCGCGCGCCGCCAGGTTGGCGGCCACCGCCTCGGCCAGCGCCGCCGACAGCAATCCATCCGGGCCGACCGGATGCCGGCGCAGATCGATTATCTCCACCGACGGTAACGGGCGCGGCGTCGCCCGTTCCGGCAGGGTGAGCAAACGAAAGCGACCCTGCAGCGTGTTCTGATAGGACTCCAGCGACGGCGTCGCCGATCCCAGAACGGCCACCGCTCCGGCCCGCTGCGCGCGCACCACCGCCAGGTCGCGCCCGTTATAGCGAACGCCGTCTTCCTGCTTGAACGATCCGTCGTGCTCTTCGTCGACGACGATGACGCCCAGGCGTTGCACCGGCGCGAAGATCGCCGACCGCGCGCCCAAGGCGATCCCCACCTTGCCCTCGCGCAAGCGCCGCCACGCCGCCAGCCTTTCGCGCGCCGGCAGCGCGCTGTGCAGCACCGCCACGTCCTCGCCGAACCGGGCCCGAAAGCGCGCCGCCAGCTGCGGCGTCAACGCGATCTCCGGCACCAGCACCAGCGCCCCACGCCCGGCCGCGCGCGCCTCGGCGATGACTTGCAGATAGACCTCGGTCTTGCCGGAGCCAGTGATGCCGTGCAGGACAAACGTGGCGAAACCTTTTCCCAGCGCGCCCACCAGCGCGGCGATGGCCGCCGCCTGCGCGGCGTTCGCGGTCAGCGCACGCCGGGACGCCGTCGCTGCGCCGGATGCAGACGCGCCGCCTTCGTCTGTCCCCAGCACGTCGCTGTCCACCGCATTGATCGCCACTGGCCGGTGTTCCAGGCGCGCCACGCCGCGCTTGACCAGCGCGCGCAGCAGAGTCTTCTCCGCCACGGTCAGCGTGCGCACGTCAACGCCCGCCGGCTGCCCGCCCAGCTTGACGAACAACGCCCGCTGGCCGGCGGCGCGCGCCGGTAAATCCCCGCGTCGCTCGTCGACGGCCACCGCGAAGGTCACCGTCGGCGGCGGCCGCCGATCCACCACCGAGTCGCCGACCTCGACCAGACCATCCGTCGCCAGCGCCGACAGCCGGGCGCTGGCCCGCCCCGGCAAGCGCATGATCGCCCGGATGGGCAAGGTGCCGCCGGCGGCGACAAGGGCGTTCAAGATCGGATCGCTGTCCCCCGTCCCCGACGGCACCAGCCACGCTTGCTGCCCGGCCCGCCGGCCGTCCAGTGCGCGGCGACCTTCTTCGGTCAGGCGCACGCTGCGCACGGCGACGGCGCGCTCGCCCTGCGGCAAAGACGCCCGCAGCACCTCGCCCAGCGGCGCCTGGTAGTAATCGCCGACCCAGCGGCAAAAGCCGATCATCTCTTCGTCGAAGGGCGGTTCCCCGGCGACGATCTCTTCGATGTCGCGCGCCTTGGCCGCCGACGCGCCGGCGGCGGCGCGCCCGACCACAAAGCCGGTGACGGTGCGCGACCCGAACGGCACCACCACCTGGGTGCCCACCGGCACGCGCGCCGCCGGCCGCGGATCGCGGTACGTGAAGGTGCCCCACACCGGCAGCGCGACCGCCACCTCCAGCAGCGACGCGTCCCCAGGCATGTCATCGGCCATCGCGAACGAAGACTGTCAGCCGCGCCCCAGCTCGTCGAGCAGGCGCTGCGTCCCCGCCCGCACCTCGGCGCCGATGTCCTGGCGATGAAGGGCGTAGTACAGCACCGCCAGCACGTACCCGGCGCGATCCCCGGCGTCGAAGCGCAAGCCTTCCATCTCCACGCCGTGCAGGCCGCGGCGCGCGCACAGCGTGGCCAGCGCGTCGGTCAGCTGGATCTCGTCGCCCCGACCGGGCGGCGTGTTCTCCAAGATCTCGAAGATCTCCGCCGGCAACACGTAGCGGCCGATGATGGCCATGCGCGACGGCGCGGTGCCAGGCGCGGGCTTCTCGATCAACTTCGACAGCTTCCAGTCGCGCCCGCCGACGTTGCCACCCTCGACGATGCCGTAAAGGTGTTCTTGCCCGGCCGGCACCTCTTTCAAGCCGATCACCCCGGTGCCGCGGCGTTCGTACACGTTCACAAGCTGCTTGATACCGGGCGGCTGCGCTTCGACCAGATCGTCGCCCAGCAGCACCGCGAACGGTTCGTCGCCGACGGCCGCCTTCGCGCACAGCACGGCGTGGCCCAGGCCCCGCGCTTCCGGCTGGCGGACCGAACTCATCTTGGCCAGCGTCGACAGGCGGCGCACCGAGTCCAGATCGGCCTTCTTGTTTCGCCGTTCCAGCAGCGCTTCCAGGTCGCCGGCCCGATCAAAGTGATCTTCGATGGCGGATTTTCCCCGCGAGGTGACGAAGATGATCTCTTCGATTCCACTTTGCGCGCACTCTTCGACGATCAGCTGGATGCTGGGGATGTCGACGATGGGCAGCATCTCTTTCGGGATGGCCTTGGTGGCCGGTAGGAACCGCGTTCCCAAACCCGCCACCGGCAAGACGGCTTTACGAATTTTTTTCAACGATGGCAGCGACGGCTGGGACATGAACTCCTCTTCAGGGCGGCAGTATATCAGCCGAAGTGACCGCGCCATCGCCGAGCGCGCGGTGCAGGTCGCGCCGCCGGGCCCGGTGCCGCGGGTCGCCTTCGCTTTCGCGGCGCTGGCGCTCGACCTCCTCGCGGGTCATGCGCAGGCGGCGGCGATGGCCCAGCCATTCGACGCCGTAGTCGATCGCCCCCAATCCCAGCAACACCAAAACCAGGCGCAGGCCCAGGCGCGCGGCCAGCACGCCCAACGCCGCCGCCACCCGCACCGGCGGCGCCCCGGTCAGGCCCACCAGCGACGGGAGCAGCGGCCGCAGCGTCGTCCAGGCCACCGCCGTCAACAGGGCGAGCTTGCCCAGCGCCAGCAGCGCCGCCGACAGCGCTCGGCCGCGCCCGTCGCCCGTGCGGGGCCAGCCAAGGCGCGGCGATACGATCACCGCGCGGGTCTGCCAAAATCCAACGGCCAGCGCGCCCACTATCGCTGCGCCCAGGATCGGCGCCAGCGCCCACCCACCAGCGGTCAGCCCGGCACGCAAAGCGCCTCCAGGCGCCGCCGACGGGCCATTCACGCTGACCGCCTGCGCCCACTGGGAGGCGCAAAATCGCAGCGCTCCCTGCCACAGCGACGGTCCCACCAGCGCTAACGTCAACGCCGCGCTGGCCGACGCAGCGGCGCCGATCAGCGGTCGACTGACCGCCAGTTCGCCGAGCCGGCGCGCCTCGGCCAATCGTTGTGGCGTCGGCTCTAACGTGGGTTCACCCCGCGCTGAGGAACCGCTGCCAGCCATGATGACGCCCGCCCCTACTTCGCCGGCGGCGTCTTCGCGGCGGCGGCGCTGCTCATCGCCTTGGCGGTGTTGGTCATCTGGCCCATGAAGACCTGCTGATCGAACGGCTTGACGGGCGTGGTGATGACCGACGCCGCGCTTTTTCCGTGGGACTGCAGCTCGAAGCTGATGGCGGCGGGCGCGGCCGTTCCGCCCGGCGGGCCCATGGTCTGCTGTCCCTGGATCTTCACCAACCCGAACGGCGGCACGTCGCCGCTGATCCAGAACTCCAGCGGATCGCCCTTGGCCGTCTTCTGGCGATAGTGCTTGGCCTTGAAGGTGCCGCCGGCGACAGTGACCATCTCGTCATTGACGAACGATTTGGGATCCGGTTTTTCGAACTGTTTGTGCTGCGCGGTTTCAGGCGGCATTTCCATTGGATCGTTCGGGCCCATCTGCATGACCAGCTTCTTCACCGCGCCCGCCTTCGAGGTGTCGGCGTCGACGGTGGTCTGCAGAGTCATCTTGCCACCCGCCGCCGCCAGCACGCCGCCGTCCACGGTCATCTCCAGCGTGACCAGATTTTTGGCCCGCGCCACCAGCGCCATGCGCGTGGTCATGGTCGGCAGCGCGGCGATGCCGATCTTGTATTCGGCCCACGAGCCAACCGGCGCCTTGTGCAGATCCAGCGCCGCCGGCATGGGCGGCCCGTCGGTCAGTTGCGCCCATAACGCCGGCGACACCGCCAACAACAGCGCCAGCACACCTGCGAAAAGCAGTCGCCTCATGGCGCCGCAGTGTAAGCGATCTAGAACCCGACGCCGAGCTTCAGCGACCAGGTGTCGACGTAGACGCTGGCGAACGACAGGCCCTTGGTGAAACCGTTCACCGGGTGCAGGTATCCGAGCGCGACGCTGAGGCACGCATACTTGGCCATGAAGATCTCGGTCCCCACGTCGACGCCGTACTGCCAGTAAGCGGTGGGAACCGAGCTGCCGAATTGCATCCGCCGCAGGTAGCCGCCGCCGGCGAAGGCCTCGGCGAACGGGGTGAAGATGTTGCCGGGGATCTGCGCGCCCAGCGACGAGGATTCCGCGATGAAGTAATCGCCGCCGCCCATCAGCTTGCCGCTCTCGGCGCCGTATTGGGTGGACAGGCCGAAGCGCACGAACGACGACACCGGGTACAAATCCAGCGAGATCACGTCGAACGGTTCGGAGGCGGCGACACCGGTGGTCGACGCTGGATCGCTGGCGCCGATGCGAACGAAGGAAAAGCGCCGATAGCTCAGCTTCAAGCGCGGCACGTAGGTGGCCGACGAATCGTCGTGCGCGCCCGGTTGCATCTTGCGCGTGACGGCATCCTCGCCGATGGGACCGGAAAGCGGCGCGACCGCCGATGGCGACGACGAAGGCGCCGCCGCCAGGGCCGGTGTGCCGAGCGGTTTGCCGGCGTCCACCGGCAGCGAAGTTTCAGAGGCCGCCGGCAGAGCTGCGATCGGCGCGGCCGAAGCCGCCGGCGGCGGCGGGTTCGTCTGGGTCGCCTGCCTTGGCAGCGGCGTGACCGGCGACGCCGCGCTGGCCGCGGGCGCCGCGATCGCCGTCCGGGTCTTCAGCCGGCGGGCCACTTTTGGATCGTCGATTTCCGATGAAGAAGGCGCGCCCGCCAGCACGGGCAGCGCGGCGCCGTTGGCCGCGCCGTCGGGATTCGCCGCGCGCGCCGGACCGGCGACAGACCACACGGCCAGCGCGCCAACTGTCGCTGCCCAGCGCCAGCTCGGCACGACAGTCACTTGCCGCCGGCCACCGGCGCGCGGAAGCTGGCGATCATCTGCGTGACCATGTTGTCGGCGACCAGCGGGACCGCCGCCGAAAAATGCATGCGGAAGCTGAGGCCCGCCGCGATGTTGATGTACGCATCGCGATGATAGACGGAGGCGGTCTCTTGCCAGCTCATCTCCACGCCGGTCGAACCCGACTCGGACGCCACCGTCGTCGGGCCGCTGCTGGACTCGACCGGCGTGCGGCTGGGCGCGTCCGCTTGCAGCGCCGATGCGGCGTCGGTGTTCTGGCGGTAAATGTGCAGGCTGTAGGTCGCGTCGCTCTCCGACGGCAGCAACGTGACGATCTTCGACGGAACCACGAAGATGGTCTCTGCCTGCGAGATCGTCTCGCGCCAGGGTGGTTCAAGCAGGTTGAACTGATACTCGCTGCTCGGGCTTTCATACAGCACAGTGCCGGGGAACGAGGCGCTGCCGGCGTCGACGCCACCACAGCCGAGCGACACGGTCCCCAGGACCGCGCCCAGGGCGACGATGAATCGGCGGCGCGCTGACCGACAACCTTTCGAAACGACGGCTGCGATCAGCCCACACATGGGGCGAAGCCTCAACATGCAAGCTCCAGGAGATGATTCTAGCACCCGAATTTCGACAGAACCGAAACAGTGCTTGAACAATCGACGGGAAAAATTCGCCGGGACCCTTCGAAAAAATCGCGGCGTCAGCGGCGAAAGCTGTCGATCACGCGGTTCACAAGGTCCAGCCATCCGGCGAAACCGCTGGCGAGCGTCCCGTGCAACGCGCCCAACCCCAATAAAATCACGCCCACGCCCAGCAAAGCCTTGACCGGCAGGCCAAGAAAATAGATCGGCAAATCTGGGGCCAGGCGCGCCAGGGCGGCCAACGCCACGTCGGCCAGAAGCATCGCCACGATCAGCGGGGCCGCCAAGCCGAGTGCCGTCGCCAGCAATTTTGCAGACGCCAGCAGCACCACCAGCGCGGCATTTTGCATTCCGGACACCGATGCATTTGAAAGACCCAAAGGAACTGCCGCGTAACTGTTCATCAGCGCCGCGATCACCCGAGAAAGACCGCCAATTTCCAGAAAGATGACTGTGGCCAGCAACAAGTAAAGTGTTCCCAACGGACTTGGCGCGCCGCCATCCGAGGCGGGGATCAAGATCGCGGCCGCGTTGGCGCCGCGCAAGCCGTCGCCCAGCTGGCCCGCCACCTCGGCGGCGTGAAAAGCCAGCGACGCCACGAAACCAACCGCGACGCCCACGGCCAGTTCACGTCCGACGATCAAGATCCACAACAGCGGCGAGGCCCGGTCCAGACCTGCGCCGCCGTATGCCGCGGCGACCAATGGCCAGGCCAACGCCGCGAGCAGCGCGCCCAAAGCCAAGCGAATGCTCAGGGGAACATGGCGGCCGCCAAACGCCGGCAGCATGATCGCCAGCGGAATCACGCGCGCCCCACCCACCAACATGATGTTGGACATTCGAAGAAGAGCATCTTGCGCCACGCTGGTTCCTCAGCGCACGGTGGGCACCGCCAAGAGCAGCGCGTGCGTGAAACGCACCAGCTGCGCACCCAGCAATGGTCCAGTGGCGAGCAGAACCAGCATGACGATCACCAGCTTCGGCACGAAGGCCAGCGTCTGATCGTGCACCTGGGTGGCCGCCTGGACGATCCCCGCCACGATGCCGATGGCCAGGCTGGCCAGCAGCGGCGGCGCAGACAGCACCAGCACCAGCAGCAGGCCCTCGCGCACCACCCGCATGATCAGGTCGGCGCTGGGCCCACTCACAGGTAGCTCTCGATGAGGCCGCGCACCACCAGGTGCCAGCCGTCGGCCAGAACGAAGAGCAACAGCTTGAACGGCAGTGAAACCGTCGGCGGCGACAGCATGTGCATGCCCAGCGCCAGCAACAAATTCGCGATGACGAGATCGATGATCAGGAATGGAACGAACAACAGGAAACCGATCTCGAAGGCCCGCCGCAGCTCGGACACCACGAACGCCGGCGCCACCACCATCAGGTCTTGCTCGGAGATCCCGGCGCGCTCGTCGGGCGCGCGCATCTTCAGCGCCAGGTCGTAGAACATCGTCCGGTCGCGGCGATCACCGTGCTTGAGCAGAAAATCGCGCAGCGGTTCTTTTGCTCGGTCGCCGGCGGTGACCAGCGCCTGGACAGTCTGGCCGCTCAGCAGATCAGCGCCGGCACCCAGGTTCAACACCGGCTCGACGGCGCGGTAGATGCGCTCGCCGGTGGGGGCCATCACGAACAGCGTCAGCAATATTGCCAGCCCGGTCAGCACCTGGGTGGGCGGAACCTGCGCGGCGCCGATCGCGCTGCGCAGGATCGACAGCACCACCGACACCCGCACAAAACAGGTCAGCATCAAAAGCGCGAACGGAATCAGCGACAGCGCCGCCATGGCGGCGATCAGCACCAACGGCCGCGAGGCGAGCGCCTCGGTCTTCGACGAAGCGGCGAAGGCGGCCCGTGACAACACGGTGCCGAAGATGGCCCCGCCGACGATCACCGCCCGCTTCACGGGCGCGGATCCGCCGGCGGTCGATGAAAGACGCGCCCCAGAATCTCCGCCACGCCCGACGGCGAAGGCGGCTCAGCGGCGATCGCCTTGGCCTTGTCGCTGTCGACCTCGGCCAGCAGCGACATCGGTCCGTCGCCGACGCCGACCAGGAAGCAGCGCCCCGCCGCTTCGATCAGATACACCGCGCGCCGCGGCTCCAGCGGGCATCGGGCCAGCACGCGCACCGCGCCGCTGGGCCGCCCGACGCCGCGCCCGGCGAGAAACCGCAGCGCCAGCCAGGCCACCAGGCACACCACGCCCAGTGACACGAACGACAGCGCGATGCCATCCCACCCAAACGAAGGCAGCGCCGTCTCGCCCATACCCGGCGTTATACGCCAGGCCGGCCGACCACTGTCAACCGCGCGGCGACGCCCGCGGCCGGCGCCTACTCTTCGTCGTCGTAGTAGAGCGAATCGCGGTTCTGCAGAAAGGTCTGAATAGCCTGCGAGGCTTCTTGCGACAAGTTGATAAAGCGGACACCCATTCCGGTTGAACCGTCCACCCGGTGCAGCGATGAATTCTCGCGAATCCAGCGCACTTCGGTCTCGACGTCCAGGGACGTCTCACTGCCGGGCAGCGAAAACTTGATCTTGATGCGGTCGCCGATGCGGCGCAGCTGGTGCGTCGCGATGAACAGACCGCCGGCGCTGATGTTCTGGGTGAGGCCGGTATAGAAGTTGTGGTCGCTCTCGAGATCGACCTTCACCTCTAAGTCGAACCGCTCGGCGACTCGGACGGCTTTGTGAGTCTCGTCAACAACTGCCGCAGCTTTGGCCCCCGCGCCTCTCTCCATGGGACTGTCTCCTTTAGCTTCGAGTTTCGAGGGCAAAAACCCTACCCGAAGAAACGTCGACAGGAGCCTGGGAAAACTGTAGGAGCCGATCCTATCGGCCGGCCACTGTTCTAGGAGCTGGGACAGCCTGGCGACTGCCCCGACGAGCCGGCTACTGGTCTTTTTTGGGGGCCTTGGGCGCCTTGGCCTTGGCGGGCTTCTCACCGGTCGCCTCGCCCTGGTCACTGGCCTCCGCCTTGGGAGCCGCCTTCTTCTTGGTGGCCTTCGTGCCACCTTCGGCCTCCGCGCCCTTGGCCGAAGCGGCCTTGCTGCCCTTGGCCGCCTTGCCACCCTTTTCGGTGGGCTCGGGGGCGGGTGCGGGTGCGTTCTCGTCGGGCAGCAACTCCAGCAGCGACATCGGCGCCGCGTCGCCCGGGCGCTGGCCCAGCTTGACGATGCGCGTGTAGCCGCCACGCCGCCCGGCGAAGCGGGGCGCGATCTCGTCGAACAACTTCAACACCGCGGTCCGGTCGCGCACCAGGCGGCGCGCCATGCGCACCGCGTGCACCACCCGCGCCGACTCTTCCGTCGACCGGCGGTCCGGCTTCTTCGTCAGCACGTCGCCCACCCGGCGCGCCCAGGTGATGGTCCGCTCCGCCAGCCGCCGCGTCTCTTTGGCCTTGGCGTCGGTGGTGCGAATGCGCTCATTGGTCAGCAGCGCCGCGATCAAATTGGAAAACAGCGCCTTGCGGTGCGCCGACGTGCGCGAAAGTCGAACCCCAGCTTTACGGTGTCGCATTGTCCGTCCTTACAAGATCGTTACGAAATCGTACCCGCTACGATTTCTTGGGCGGACCGTCGCCGGGCCAACCTTCAAGCTTCATTCCCAAAGACAATCCCATCTCCGACAGGATCTCTTTGATCTCCTTGAGCGACTTGCGGCCGAAGTTCTTGGTCTTCAGCATCTCGCTCTCGGTCTTCTGCACCAGCTCGCCGATGTAGCGGATGTTGGCGTTCTGCAGACAATTCGCCGAACGGACCGACAACTCCAGCTCGTCGACCGACTTCCACAGGTTCTCCGACAGCTTGGCCTGCTCTTCGGTGACGGTGGTCTCGTGCGCGGGCTCGGCGCCCTCTTCGAAGTTGATGAAGATGGACAGCTGGTCCTTGAGGATCTTGGCGGCGAACGCCACCGCGTCCTCCGGACGAACCGCGCCGTTGGTCCACACTTCCAGTGACAGCCGATCGTAATCGGTCTGCTGACCGACGCGGGCGTTGGTCACCTGGAAGTTCACCTTGCGGATGGGCGAGAACAACGAATCAATCGGAATCACGCCCACCGCGGTCTGCGGACTCTTGTTGCGGTCAGCCGGCACGTAGCCGCGGCCGGTGCCGATCATCAGCTCCATGCGCAGCTTGGCCCCCTTCGAGCAGGTCAGGATCGAATGGTCGGGGTTCAGGACCTCCACGCCGTCGGAGGTCTGGATATCGCCCGCCTTCACCTTGCCGTCGCCGTCCTTTTCCAGGCGCAGCGAACGCGGCTTTGCGTCGTGGCTCTTGACCAGGACCTCTTTCAGGTTGAGCACGATGTCCGTCACGTCCTCGACCACGTCGGGGATGGTGGTGAACTCGTGCAGGGCGCCTTCGATCTTCACCGCCGTGATCGCCGTGCCCTGCAGCGACGACAGCAGGATGCGGCGCAAGCTGTTGCCGATGGTGGTTCCGAACCCGCGCTCGAGCGGCTCGCAGGTGAACTTGCCGTAGGTCGGCGTCAGCGAATCAGCCTCGACCTCCAGCTTGCGCGGCCGGATCAGGTCCCGCCAATTGCGCGTGATGTACGCGCTCTGTTGAGAAGACGTGGAGTGGGTGGTAACGGTCGCCATTGGATCTCCTATCAGGACTGCCCGGGGACTAACGAGAATAAAGCTCGACGATGAGTTGCTCGCGGATGGGAAGCGTCAGGTCTTCGCGCGACGGCAGCGACGTCAGCCGGCCCTTGAACGCGTCCTTGTCCAGCTCCAACCACTTGGGGACCCCGCGCCGATCGACGGCGCCCAGGCTCTCCAGCACGCGGGTCACTTTCTTGGACCCTTCCTTGACCTCGATCTGATCGTTGATGCGGCACAGGAACGAAGGGATGTTCACCTTCTGGCCGTTGATCCGGAAGTGGCCGTGGCGAACCAGCTGGCGCGCCTCCGCATGATCAGAGGCGAAACCGAGACGGTAAACCACGTTGTCCAGACGGCGCTCGAGAAGCTGGAGCAGGTTTTCACCGGCCACCCCCTTCATGCGCACCGCCTTGTGGTAGTAGCCGCGAAACTGCCGCTCGGCCAGGCCGTAGATGCGCTTGACCTTCTGCTTCTCGCGCAGCTGCGAGCCATAGTTCGACAGCTTGCGCCGCCGAGCCTGGCCGTGCTGGCCGGGGGCGTAGGCGCGACGCTCGTAGCCGCATTTGTCGGTGTAGCAGCGGTCCCCTTTCAGGAACAGCTTCATGTCTTCACGCCGACACAGTCGGCACACGGGACCAGAATAATTCGCCATGACTCAGACTCTCCGCCGCTTGGGCGGGCGGCAACCGTTGTGCGGAATGGGGGTGAGATCGCGGATGAGGGTGATTTTGAAACCGGTCGAGGCCAGCGCGCGCAGCGCCGACTCGCGTCCCGATCCCGGCCCCTTCACGAAAACGCTGAGCGACTTCATACCATGTTCTTGCGCCTTGTGCGCCGCGTCCTCGGCGGCCAGCTGGGCGGCGAACGGCGTCGACTTGCGCGAGCCCTTGAAGCCCTTCACCCCCGACGACGACCAGGCCACCACGTTTCCTGAAACGTCGGTGATGGTGACGATGGTGTTGTTGAAGGACGCGGTGATGTGCGCAATCCCGCTTTGGATGTTCTTCTTGACCTTCTTCGCCTTCGACTTGGCCTTAGGCTTGTTCTCTACCGGGGTCGTCGCCATTGAGGTGATCCTTTACCCAGCGCTCTAAGCGCCAGTCTCCGTCTTCTTCTTGATTGCTTGACCTTTGCGCGGACCCTTGCGCGTGCGCGCGTTGGTGTGCGTGCGCTGTCCGCGCACCGGCAGGCTCTTGCGATGACGGAGGCCCCGGTGGCAGCCGAGATCCATCAGGCGCTTGATGTTCATCGAGACGTCGCGGCGCAGATCGCCTTCGACCTTCATCTGCTTGCCTTCGATGACCTCGCGGATGCGCCGGGTCTCGTTGTCGTCGAGATCATCGGTGCGCTTGTCCAGCGACACCTCGGCCGCCTTGAGAATCTCGCGCGCCCGCGCTTTCCCGATCCCGTAGATGTATGTGAGAGCGATCTCCATGCGCTTGTTGCGCGGAAGATCGACACCTGCCAAGCGTGCCATTCGTTTAGCCCTGCCTTTGTTTGTGCCGAGAGTTCTCGCAAATGACACGCACGATGCCGCGGCGGCGGATCACCTTGCACTTGTCACATATCTTTTTGACGGACGCTCGAACCTTCATGAATCGCTCCCCATACCGCGAAAATCACTTGGGATAAACAACATCAGGATCTGGACAGCACAACCGGGCCGTTATCCGTGACGGCCACAGAATGCTCAAAATGGGCGGAGAGGCTACCATCTTTGGTTACAGCCGTCCAGCCGTCGTCTTTCACCAGCACGTCAGCGCTGCCGGCGTTGATCATCGGCTCGATGGCCACCACCAAACCGACCGACAAACGGCGGCCATTTCCCGCTTTTCCGTAGTTCGGGACGTGCGGCTCCTCGTGCATGGCCCGGCCGATGCCGTGGCCGACGAACTGGCGCACCACTGAAAAACCCTTGGGCTCGACGTGCGACTGCACCGCCCAGCCGATGTCGCCCAGACGGTTGCCGGCCACGCACTGGGTGATGGCCCGCTCCAGCGATTCGCGGGTGGCGGTCATCAGATCGGCGGCGTCCTTGGACACCTGGCCGATGGGGATGGTACGCGCCGAATCGCCGCACCAGCCGTCTTTGAAGGCGCCAAAGTCGATGGACAGTAGATCGCCCTCTTGCAGCACCACGTCCTTGCGCGGAATGCCGTGCACGACGACCTCGTTCACCGACGTGCACAGCACCGCCGGATAGCCGTGATATCCCAGGAAGGCCGAGTCCGCTTTGAGCTGGCGCAGCTTCTGGGCGGCGATCTCGTTCAGCTCCCAGGTGGTCATGCCCGCCTTGGCCGAGCTTTCCAGCACGTCCAGCACCTCGGCGACGACCAGGTTGGCCTCGCGCAGCTTGGCGATCTCCGACGGGCTTTTGAGCGCGATGGCCATGGCAACGTCAGTCAGCTCAAAAACAGCGCCGCGTAGATGCGACCGAACACCTGGTCCATGTCGCCGATGGCGTCGACCGGTTTCATCGGCCAACCGTGGGTTTGAAAGTATTCGATCACCGGCTTGGTCTTGACGCCGTACTCCTGCAGGCGGTGGCGAACGATGGTCTCGTTGTCGTCGCTGCGCTGAAGCAGCTCTGCTCCGCAGCGATCGCAGACGCCTTCGACCCTGGGCGGTTTAGCGGTGAGGTGATAGCTCGTCTGGCAGCTCTCGCAGGTGCGGCGGCCAGTGATGCGGGCGACGATCGCTTCGTCAGGGGCGTCGAGGACGATCACGCTGTCGACGTGGCGGTCCTGCTGGGCGAAGATTTTTCCCAGCGCTTCGGCCTGCGGGACGGTACGCGGAAACCCGTCCATCAGGAAACCGCGCGCGGTGTCGCTGTGGGCGATCCGCTCGCGGATCACGTCGACCATGATCTCGTCCGGAACCAGCTCGCCGCGCCCGATCAGCGCGCCGACCTTCGCGCCCAGCGGTGTGTGCGACTGCACGGCCGCCCTCAACATGTCGCCCGTGGCGACGTGCGGGATCCGAAGCGCGGCCGATAGGCGCTGCGCTTGGGTTCCTTTCCCCACGCCGGGGGGGCCAAACAAGATGAGGTTTTCACCCAATCCTTAGGTTCCGATGGCTCCGGTGGCGCGGCTACCGCGCCCTCGGATACGCGGTCCGCGCGGACCGGTGAAGCCTTCGTAGTTGCGGGTGATGAGGTGCGATTCGATCTGTTGAACGGTGTCCAGGGCGACGCCGACGACGATCATCAGGCCGGTGCCGCCAAAGTGGAACGGCACCTTCATGTTGGTCTGCAGCAGCGACGGCAGCACGCAGATGGCCGAGATATAAATGGCGCCGCCGAAGGTGATGCGGGTCAGCACCTTGTCGATGTAGGCCGCCGTGGCCTTGCCGGGGCGAATGCCCGGGATGAAGCCGCCGTACTTCTTCATGTTGTCGGCGACGTCCACCGGGTTGAAGGTGACCGCGGTGTAGAAGTAGCAAAAGAAGACGATCAGCGCGATGTAGATGGTGTTGTAGCGCCAGTCGCCCGGGTGCAACGCCTCCGAGATCCGCTGCATCCACGGCGTCTGCACAAACGACGCGATCTGCTGCGGAAACATCAGGATCGACGAAGCAAAAATCGGCGGGATGACGCCGGCGGTGTTCACCTTCAGCGGCAAGTGCGTCGACTGCCCGCCGAACATCTTTCGCCCGACGACGCGCTTGGCGTACTGGACCGGGATGCGTCTTTGCCCGCGTTCGAAGAAGATGATGGCCGCGACGACCAGCACGATGATCACGCCGATGAGGGCCAGGTCGAAGGCCGTGATGTCGCCAGCCTTGGCCTTCGAGAACATCCGCACCGCCGCGTCCGGCATGTCGGTGACGATGCCGGCGAAGATGATCAGCGAGATACCGTTGCCAATGCCGCGCTCGGTGATCTGTTCACCCAGCCACATGATGAAGGCCGTCCCGGTGGTCAGCGAGACCATGGTCAAAAGGCGGAAGCCCCAACCGGGGTTGATCACCACCTGGCCGAACTGGGCGTAGGCCCGGTTGTTCCCTTCCAGCCAGCGCGAGATGAAGAATGACTGCACCAGCGACAGAATCACGCAGCCATAGCGCGTGTACTGGTTGATGCGTCTTTGTCCGGCGCCGCCTTCCTTGTTGATCTGCTCGAGCTTGGGAATGACGACGGTGAGCAGCTGCAAGATGATCGACGCGCTGATGTACGGCATGATGCCCAGCGCGAAAATCGACATCTGTTCCAGGGCGCCGCCCGAGAACATGTTGAACAGACCCAGGAACGTGCCCGAGGCCTGGTTCACGATCTTGGACATGATGGCCCGGTTGACGCCCGGCGTGGTGACGAACGCGCCGATGCGATAGACCGCCAGCAGCGTGATCGTGAAGAAGATCCGCTTGCGCAGCTCGGGAATCTTCCCGATGTTTTGAAAACCAGAGGCCATGACGATTGCCCGGCGCCGGCCTTAGCCCGCGACCACTTCCGCCGTGCCGCCCGCCTTCTCGATCTTTTCCTTGGCGGAGGCCGAGAAGGACGACGCCTTGATGACGAACTTCTTGCTGAGATCGCCCTCGCCCAAAATCTTCACCGTCTTCCACGAGCGCGGCACCATGCCGGCGCCCTGCAGGACCGACAGATCGATGGTGCCGCCGGCAAAGCGCTCTTCCAGCGCGCCGACGTTGACCGCGAAGATCTGCTTGCGGAAATGGTTCTTGAACCCCTTCTTCGGAAAGCGGCGCTGCATCGGCATCTGTCCGCCTTCAAAGCCCAGACGCGCACCGTGGTGACCGGTGCGGGCCTTCTGACCCTTGACGCCCTTGCCGGACTGCTCGCCGGTGCCCGAGCCCGGGCCGCGGCCGATGCGCTTGCGGTTACGGGTCGATCCCCGTGGCCCCTTCAACGTGTGCAGTGTCGTTCCCATGGTGCTCTCTCTTCTCTTTCGGCGACGTTCTAATCGCCGGATTCGACGTGAACCAGATGTGAAACGGAGCGAATCATGCCACGAACGGCCAGATTGTCCGCCAGAACCACCGTGCGTCCCATCTTGGTCAGGCCGAGGCCTTTGATGGTGCGTTTCTGGGGCTCCGGGCGATTGATGCCGCTGCGGATCAGCGTGACTCTCAGCTTCTTGGCCATGACGATTTCTCTCCCTCGCCTAATCGCGAATTTCGGCCAGCGTCTTGCCGCGCAGGCCGGCGGCGTTTTCGGCGCTGCGCAGCTGCTGGAGGGCGTTGATCGTGGCGTGAATGACGTTGTGCGGATTCGACGTGCCGATGCACTTGGTCAGGATGTCCTGCACGCCGGCCACTTCCAGCACCGGGCGAACCGCACCGCCGGCGATGACGCCGGTACCGGCGCTGGCCGGACGCAGCAGCACTGACCCAGCGCCAAAGGTGCCGAGCACCTCGTGCGGGATGGTGGTGCCGGCCAGCGGGATGTGGAACAGGTTCTTCTTGGCCTGCTCGGTTCCTTTGCGGATGGCCTCCGGAACCTCGTTGGCCTTGCCCAGCCCGGCGCCGACATAACCACGTTGATCGCCGACCACCACCAGCGCGGAGAACGAGAACCGGCGCCCGCCCTTGACGACCTTGGCGACGCGGTTGATGAAGACCACGCTGTCGACGAGCTCGCCGACCTCTTCGTAATTGATGACCATGCTGTTCCTTTTTTCCCGTCTACCGATTCTTTAGAACTTCAGGCCCGCTTCGCGGGCGCCGTCGGCCAGGGCCGAGACGCGGCCGTGATATTTGTAGCCAGCCCGATCGAAGACCACCTTGTCGATCCCCTTTTCCAGGCACTTCTTGGCGATGGCGGCGCCGACCAGCTTGGCGCGATCCTTCTTCTTGCCTTTGGCCTCGCCGGCGGCAGCGGCCGCCCCTTCTTTGGTGAGCTGATCGGAGACCGACAGCAGCGTCTTGCGAGACAGATCGTCGATGACCTGGGCGTAGATGTGCCGCGTGCTGCGGAACACCGCCAGGCGCGGGCGTTCGGGCGACCCTTCGATCCGTTTGCGGATCGCGCGGTGACGTTTCTTGCGGCTTTCACTCTTGCTATTGGCGGACATCGTTTTCCCCTCGCTCGACTAACCGGCCCCGCCGCCGGTGGCGCCGGCCTTGCCGACCTTACGCTTGATGGTTTCCTCGACGTACTTGACGCCCTTGCCCTTGTACGGCTCGGGCGGGCGAATCTCGCGCACCTTGGCCGCGGTCAGGCCCAGCAGATCGCGATCGGCGCTGGTGAGAGCGATGCGGTTTTTTTCGACCTTGGCGCCCACGCCCTTCGGCAGCTTGAACACCACGGGGTGTGAAAAACCGAGCGCCATGTTCAGCGTGTCGCCGGTGACCTCGGCGCGGTAGCCGACGCCGTTGATCTCCAACTCCCGCGTCCAGCCGTCGGTCACGCCCTTGACCATGTTGGCCAGGTGCGCCCGCATGAGACCATGCTTGGAACGGTTCTCGCGCGAATCGTCGGCGCGGACCACGTTGATCTTGTCGCCGTCGACCTTGATGCTGATCCCCGCCGGAACCGCCTTGGTCAGCTCGCCCTTGGGCCCCTTCACGCCGATCTGGCCGGCCTTCTGGCTCAGCGTCACGCCCTTGGGCAGCGGCAGAACTTTTCGTCCGATACGTGACATGGTTTTACCAAACCTCGCAAAGAAGCTCGCCGCCCACACCGGCCTTGCGCGCCGCCCGATCGGTCATCAGGCCTTGCGAGGTGGAGAGAATGGCGATGCCCAAACCAGAACGGATCTTCGGGATGGTCCCGTGGCGAACGTACGTTCGCTGGCCTGGTCGCGATCGCCGGCGCAGGCCGGTGATGGCGTTGGTGCGCGGGTCCGCCCAGCGCAGCTTGACCACGATCTGGGGCAGGCCGGCGTCGTCGTCGCGCGTGCCGTAACCAGCGATATAGCCCTCGGACTGCAAGAGCTCGGCAAGGCGCTCCTTCAACTTGGAGGCCGGCGCCGCCACCTCGGCGTGACGAGCGAGGATGGCGTTGCGGATGCGCGCGAGGAAATCAGCAATGGGATCAGTCATTGACATTCAGCACCTACCAGCTCGACTTGATGACGCCGGGGATGTCGCCCCGGAGCGCAAGGTTTCGGAAGCAGATCCGGCACAGATCAAACTTCCGCAGGAACGCCCGCGCTCGGCCGCACTGCTTGCAACGGTTGCGATGACGAACCCGCCATTTGGGGGTCGGGCGATGCATATCGACGGTTTTTGCCATGATTTAGGTCCTGAAAGGCATTCCGAGGTGGCGCAGAAGCGCACGCCCCTGCTCGTCGGTGCGAGCGCTGGTGGAGAAGGTGATGTTCATACCCTTGGGTTTCTCGATGCGTTCGTAGTTGATCTCCGGAAAGATGATCTCCTCGCGAACACCGAGCGTGTAATTCCCGCGGCCGTCAAACGCCTTCGGCGAGACGCCCTTGAAGTCGCGCACGCGCGGCAGCGCGAACGAGACCAGCCGGTCGAGAAATTCGTACATCTGATCGCGGCGCAAGGTGACCATGGCGCCGATCTTCTGGCCGGCGCGCAGCTTGAAGACGGCGATCGACTTCTTGGCCCGGGTGACCACCGGCTTTTGCCCGGTGATGGCGCCCAGCTCTTCCACCGCCGTGTCCAGCACCTTCGGGTTGGTCACCGCTTCGCCGAGGCCCATGTTGATGGTGATCTTCTGCAGGCGCGGCGCCTCCATCGGATTCTTCAGGGAGAACTCGCTGATCAACTTGGCGCGGACTTCACTGTCGTAAAGTTTCCGTAAGCGAGGCGCGCCCGTGCGCTTGACCCGCTCCATCGCCACCTGGGCCTTGGCCCCGCCGGCGCCCTTGCCGCCACCTTTGCCGCCCTTGGCCTTCGCCTCGGCGCGGGCCGCCTTCTTGGCGGCGGCCTCCGCCTCCTGCTCGGGCGTCAGGGTGGGCTTGGCGCCCTTTGGGGCTTTATCCGCTTTATCGTCGTCGGCCATGAACTGGTTCCTTTGCCTTGCTCTGTTCCAAATCGTGTTTCGCTAGGACGTCTCGAACGGTGTGCTGCACTTGAGGCACAGCCGGCGCTTCTTGCCGTCCTCGCGCTGTTCGACCTTGGCGCGACGGGCGGCCGCGCACTTGTTGCAGTAAAGCGACACGTTCGAAGCTTCCAGGCCGCCTTCTTTTTCCAGGATGCCACCGCGCGGGTTGCGCTGGGTGGGCTTGGTGTGGCGCTTGACCAGGTTCACCCGCTCGATCACCACGCGGCCGGCGCCGGTCAAAAGGCGCAGCACGCGGCCGCGCTTGCCCTTCTCCTTGCCGGCGATGACGACGACGGAATCTCCTTTGCGAACGTGCATCACAGAACCTCCGGCGCCAGCGAGATGATCTTCATGAACCGCTTGGCGCGCAGCTCGCGGGCCACCGGCCCAAAGATGCGAGTCCCGATCGGCTCGTTGTCCTTGTCCACTAAGACCGCCGAGTTCGCGTCGAAGCGGATGTAGGAACCATCCTGGCGCGAGACCTCTTTCTTGGTGCGCACGATGACCGCCTTGGCCACGTCACCCTTCTTGACCTTGGCGTTGGGGATCGCCTCTTTGATCGAGACGATAATCACGTCGCCCAGCGACGCGTACTTGCGCTTGGTGCCGCCCAGAACCCGGATGCACATGATCTTCTTGGCACCCGAGTTGTCGGCCACGTCTAGCGTCGTTGTTGTTTGAACCATGGTTTCACCGAGCTTCTTTCCGTCAGTCCGTTTCGGCCTAAGCCTCTTGCGGCCGCTCGATCAGCTTTTCCACGCGCCAGCGCTTGTCGCGCGACAACGGGCGGCTCTCGACGATCAGCACCTTGTCGCCGGTCTTGTATTCGTTCTTCTCGTCGTGGGCTTTGTACTTGGTCCGGCTGGTCATGTACTTGCCGTACTTCTTGTGCGACAGACGGCGTTCCACCTGCACGATGCGGGTCTTCTGCATCTTGTCGCTGGTGACCACCCCGATGAATTCGCGGCGATGAATCTTGGGGCGATCGGGATCTTCCGCTGCGCCGTGGTGTTTTTCCGGTGAAGCCACGATCATTTCTCCTTGGTGGTCGCCGCCGGCGCGGTCGCCGGAGCAGCTTGGCGCAGGCGTTCCGCCAGCACGGTGTTCACCCGCGCGATGTCGCGGCGGGCCTGGCGGATCAGCATGGTGTTCTCCAGCTGATTGGTGTTTTTCTTGAGGCGATTCTGGAACAGATCCTCGGCCAGTTTCTTCGCCGTGCGGCCGAGCTCGTCCGGATCGTTGCCGCGAAGATCCTTGGCCCGCAGGTGCTTGCTCATAACACCTGCTCCCGACCGACGAACCGGGTCTGCACGGACAGCTTGTGCTCGGCCAGGTGGAACGCCTCGCGGGCCAGCGTCTCTTGCACGCCGTCGAGCTCGTACATCACGCGGCCAGGCTTGACCACGGCCACCCACTCCTCCGGGTTGCCCTTTCCTTTACCCATCCGGGTTTCGGCAGGCTTCTTCGAGATGGGCTTGTCGGGGAAGATCCGGATGTAAAGCTTCCCACCACGCTTGACGTGACGGGAGATGGCGATGCGCGCCGCCTCGATCTGTCGCGAGGTGATGAACCCGCAGGACATCGCCTGCAAGCCGTACTCGCCGAAGACAACTTGCGTGGCGCCCTTGGAAACGCCGCGCATCTTGCCCTTTTGCTTCTTACGCCACTTAACTTTTTTGGGAGCGAGCATGGATAACCTCTAGGCCAGACGGGCAGTCCGTTGCGGCAGGACCTCGCCTTTGAAGATCCAACATTTGACGCCGATGGCGCCGTAGGTGGTGTGCGCCTCGGTGGTGCCGTACTCGATGTCGGCGCGCAGCGTGTGCAGCGGGACGCGACCCTCGTGGTACCACTCATAGCGGGCCATCTCGGCGCCGCCCAGGCGACCCGAACACGCCAGGCGGATGCCTTTGGCGCCGAACTTCATCGCCGTCTGCACGGCCTTCTTCATGGCGCGGCGGAAAGCGACCCGACGCTCAAGCTGGGTGGCGACGTTCTCGGCCACCAACTGGGCGTTGGTCTCGGCCTTGCGGACCTCTTGAATGTTCAGGAACACCTCGTTCGAGGTCAGCGCCTGCACTTCCTTCTTCAAGGTCTCGACGCCGGCGCCGCGCTTGCCGATGACGATGCCGGGGCGCGCGGTGAAGATGTTGATCTTCACCTTGTTCGCCGCCCGCTCGACCTCGACCGACGACACGCCCGCGTGCCCCAGCTTGTGCTTGACGAACCGCTTGAGGCGGATGTCCTCGTGCAACCACTTGGAGAAATCCTTCTCCGAGTACCACTTGCTGCTCCAGCCGCGGATGACGCCCAGCCGAAAGCCAACCGGATGTGTTTTCTGTCCCATCTAAATCGCCTTTTCCTTTTACTCGGGGATATCGACCACGACCGTCACGTGCGACGTGCGGCTGTTGATCCGGTTCGCGCGGCCCATCGATCGTGCCATCCAGCGCTTTTGCACCGGGCCGCAGTCGATGGCCACCTGCGTGACCACCAGCTTGTCGGCGTCGGCCTTTTCATTTTCCGTCGCGTTGGCGATCGCCGAACCAAGCACCTTGGTCAGCATCACCGCGGCCTTGCGGCGCTGCAGCTTCAGGATCGACAGCGCGTCGTTCGCCGAGCGGCCGCGGATCATGTCGGCCACCGCCCGCACCTTGCGCGGCGACTCGCGGAAGCGTCTCAAAATTGCCCGTGCCATGGTCGCGTCTCCTTTACTTCTTGTCCCCGGCGGGCGCCGACGGGGCCCCGCCGCCCGGACCGGCCGCCGCCTTGCGGTCGCCCGAGTGGCCGTGGAAGGTGCGCGTGGGCGAGAACTCGCCCAGCTTGTGACCGACCATGTTTTCCGTCGTGAAGACCGGAACGAACTTGCGGCCGTTGTGCACGGCGAACGTCAGCCCCAGCATCTCGGGCATGATGGTCGAACGACGCGACCAGGTCTTGATGACCTTCTTCGACTTCTGGCGCTGCGCCTCGACCACCTTCTTCAACAGGTGCTGGTCGATGAACGGGCCTTTTTTTATTGAGCGAGCCATTTCTTCTCCTTGGACCTGGCGCCTTACGACTTCTTGCCGCGTCGCTTGATGATCATCGAATCGGTCCGCTTGTTCTCCCGGGTCTTGAGGCCCTTCGACAGCTGACCCCACGGCGAACAGGGATGCCGACCGCCGGACGAACGGCCTTCGCCGCCGCCCATCGGGTGATCGACCGGGTTCATGGTGACGCCCCGGTTGTGCGGGCGGCGACCCTTCCAGCGCGTGCGGCCGGCCTTGCCGATGTGCACGCTGCCGTGCTCGATGTTGCCGACCTGGCCGATGGTGGCCCGGCAGTCGAGGTGGACGCGACGAACCTCGCCCGACGGCAAGCGCACCTGGCCCCAGTCGCCTTCCTTCGCCATCACCTGCGCGCCAACGCCGGCCGACCGGCAAAGCTGCGCGCCACCCAGGATCTTGAGCTCGATGTTGTGGATGGTGGTGCCGAGCGGAATGAAACGGATGGGCAGGTTGTTGCCCGGCTTGATGTCCGCGTTGCGCGACGACACCACGGTGTCGCCGACGCTGAGGCCGTCAGGACACAGGATGTAGGCCTTTTCGCCGTCGACGTAGTGAAGCAGGGCGATGCGCGCGGTGCGGTTCGGATCGTATTCAATCGACGCCACCTTGCCCGGCACGCCGACCTTGTTGCGACGAAAGTCGATGATGCGGAAGCGCCGCTTGTGGCCGCCGCCGCGAAAACGGCTGGTGATGCGACCGTAATGGTTGCGCCCGCCGGTGCGGTTCATCTTCTCGGTCAGCGACTTTTCGGGGGCGTTCCCCTGCGTCAGCTCGGAGAAATCCGGCGAGACGCGGCCGCGGCTGCCTGGCGTGGTGGGATTGTGCGGACGAAGACCCATGGCTTAGACCCCTTCGAAGAACTCGATGTTCTGACCAGCGGCGATGGTGACGATGGCTTTCTTCCAGTTCGACCGCTTGCCGGTGAACCGCCCCATCCGCTTTTCCTTGCCGCGCACCACGGTGGTGCGCACCGCCAGCACGTCGACGTTCCACAACTTCTCGACGGCGTGTCGAATCTCGACCTTGTTGGCGTCGCGGGCCACTTCGAACAGCAGCTGCGGCTTGGTCGACTCGGGCGAGGCTTCGCTGTCGGCGCCGCCGCCGGTCTCTTTGAGCCGCGTGCCCTTCTCGGTCAGCAGCGGTCGCTTGATGATTTGCTCTGGTGGGCGCATGAGATGACTCCCGACGTTTCCTACGAGGCCGCCGCCGCGTCAGCTTCCGGCTGCACGCGCTGCTCGATTTCCTTGATGGCGCTGGCTGCGATGACGAGGCCCGGGTGATTGAGGATGTCGTAGACGTTCAACCCCTCGGGCGGCAGATACTTCGAGGCCGCCAAGTTTCGCGCCGACTTGGACAGGTTGGCGTTGGTCTTCGAATCGATGACCACCGCCGACTCCACGCCCAGCGTCTTCAGGATCGACGCCAGCGTCTTCGTCTTCGGCGCGTCAAAGCTGAGCTTGTCGACGACGATCAGCTTTTTCTCCTGCACGCGCAGCGACAGCGCGCTGGCCAGCGCGGCGCGCTTGACCTTCTTCGGCACGGTGTAGCTGTAGTCGCGCGGGTGCGGCCCGAAGACCTTGCCGCCGCCGACGTGGTTGGGGGCGCGGCTTGAACCTTGACGAGCGTTGCCGGTGCCCTTCTGCTTGTACGGCTTCTTGCCGCCGCCGCGCACGTTGGCGCGCGTCTTGGTCGAGTGCGTGCCGGCGCGCTTGGCCGCCTGCTGCGCCTTCACCATCTCCCACAAGAGGTGCTCTTTGACCTTGGTGCCGAAGACGGCGTCGGCCAGCGCGGCCTGGCCGACCTTCCTGCCCTGGATGTCTACAATGTCGATCTGCATGGCTTCGCTCCGTCGCTTTCGCTAGGTCTTGATCTCGACGTCGACGCCGGCCGAGAGATCCAGCTTCATCAGCGCATCCAGGGTCTGCTGCGTCGGCTCCAGAATGTCCAGCAGGCGCTTGTGGGTGCGGATCTCGAACTGCTCGCGCGACTTCTTGTCCACGTGAGGCGAACGAAGCACCGTGAACTTGTTGATCTTGGTGGGCAGCGGCACCGGGCCAGCCACTTGCGCGCCGGTCCGTTTCGCGGTGTCCACGATCTCGCCCGCCGACTGATCCAGCAGCCGGTGATCGTACGCCTTCAGTCGAATTCGAATTTTTGCTGTCACTTCGCCTTTACCTCGTCCGGGTGAATCTTGGTGACGACGCCGGCGCCGACGGTCTTGCCACCTTCGCGAATGGCGAAGCGCAGACCTTCCTCGCAAGCGATCGGCGTGATGAGCTCGATGTCCAGGTTGATGTTGTCGCCCGGCATCACCAT